>JAITDS010000209.1 GCA_031282435.1 Spirochaetaceae bacterium | reverse complement strand
AACGTAAATCCGTGTAATTCCGCGCAATTCGCAATCGTTCTCTTGCATATACACTCGTTTTGCGGTATATTATATATCATGAAAACCTTAGCCGCCGTATACGGCTCATACAAAAAACCACGTTCCCCGTGTGTCTCAGACGCGGCGCGGACTGTCTCCGGCGTAACGGAAGACCCGCGCATCCGCGTAAATACACGTAGAAACGCCCCCCCCCCCCCCAACATTTAAACCTTTTTCCTAGACAATCTATACATCCGCCTTAAAAGCGTTAAACCTCTTCTTTAAACTTTCCGTTCCGGCAGTTTGCGGGAATCTATATCTCTTTTATTTAAGGCGGATTAAATGAAAACTTTTAAAAATATTAAAACTTTACTTTCGGGCTTTTTTTTAGCGGGAACACTCCTGCTTTCAGGGTGCCCCGGCGCGGAAGGCGGTATCGACCTTCCCGCAACGTCCGGTGGAGGAAACTCGGGACGCACCGGTGTTCCGGAGGCCTTGCAACTCAACTATATAAACGTCTTTTACGCCAACGACAGCACAAGGCAAAACCTTATCAGCTTTAACTCCCAAAGCGGCGAGTTCAAAGCCAACGATGTCGACGAACTTAAAGGCGCTATCGCCATAGAAGCGGAAGCCAAAGACCCGGAAGTCTCTATACTGATTACTTGGAACAACGAAGGCGCGACAGGGCAAAAGTCAGGCAGTATGCCAAGCGCGGAGGCAGGACTTGCCACAGTTGAAAATATGCCCCCTCCAACAGGGGGATACCCTTTGACCGTCAATGTAAAAACCTCCAAAGACACAAAATCTTACACCACTGTAATCGCCCTTAAAGCGCCCGGCGCCGACGCTTCCCTCGCAAATCTTTTCGTAACAAAGGCAGACAATACAGACACCGAACTTTTGCCGAATCTGGGCTTGGGCGGTGAGGAGACTTTCTGGCCTTATGTCTATGATTATGCCATCGTGTTTAAGGATGCCGGTGATGCCAATGCGGAGCTTAAAATTACGGCGGAAGCCGCCAGCGCCGATTCCGTAATAACGCTTACCCAAGACGGGAATATCATAACGAATCCGACAAACCCTGCGCCGCCGAATGCAAGCGCCGCCCTTCTTAGAGGAGGAGACGAAGATCCGGAGACGGAAACGGAAACCCCCGAACCTTCCCCGGCTCCGGCGTCGGAGACTGAAAAGCGTCAATACTCGTGGAATGTAAACGTAGGAAAAAAGGGAACAGCGCCTTCCGAAATCGCGCTTACCGTTGAAAACGGGGACGTTATCAACAGGTACTGGATACTCCTTGTGCCGCCGCCCGACACAACGATAGAGGAGGCTTACCTTTCATTGTTGAATTTTAGATACGGAAACGGTAGTCCCGCGATAACTAATTTTAACGCCAATGTGCAGACGTACACTGTCGAGGCCCCGCAGAGCGAGACAACGGTTTTACTTCAAGAGTGCGCGGCTATGGGGAGCGGGCAGGCGGCCATAACGTACAAGACTGTAAACAGGGAGACCGGAGAAACTGTAGGGGGCAGCGAGGGGACTATAGCCATAAGCAGCCTTCCCGCGTCGCTTACCCTGCCGATAGCCGGCGAGACTGAGCTTGTGGTAACGGTTACGGTAACAGTGCCGGCTCATGCCGACAGGACGATGATATACACCGTGAATTTCAGGAAAAGCCAGAATCTTAGCGCGTACAGCGGGACCTATACTTTAACCGTCGGCGGGACTGCCACGGCGGCAACCGCGCTTGTGGCGGTAACGGCGGACAACGCGGAGCATACCGCAACTATAACGAAGGGAACTAAAAATTGGTCGGTCGCGATAGACAAGGAGCTGGGCGCTCCGGTAAAATTCGCCGTTATGTACAAGACTAGTCCCGACGATAGTATATCGTACCGGACATCTATAACCGCACCTGGAGGTAAAGACGGAATTATTTTGACGTTTAGCGTGACCGGCAGCAGTGCGGGCAGCGGCGAAAACAACTCTCTTTACGTGCAGACCGCCGCCCAGCTTAAATCGCTTGAGGAGGCCGCGAACAAGACTCAAAACTACTACCTTGCTAACGACATAGATCTTACAGAGCTGGACTGGACCGGGCCTAGCGACTACTCCGGAAAGTTTAACGGCAACGGTAAGACCATTAAACTGGAGCTTTCTAACAAAGAAGGTTACACCGGCCTGTTTAATAGTCTTGGAGACGGCGCGGAAATCGAAAACCTGAATGTAGTTGTCAGCACTAAAGCCGACACGGATGCGGGCGAAATTACCATGACAGGAGCCAGCCACTTCGGCGGCGTGATAGGTCTTATTGCGCCGGCAACGGGATCAAACTCAGGCTCATATAGACTGTGCAATATTTATGTGAAAGGCACACTTAGCTATATCTTTGCTAATACAGGAGTCAACTTCCTTCTCGCAGGCGGCTTGATTGGAGAGATAAACGCCAACTTAAGCGAAGGCGGCGTTATCATAGAAAATTGCGGCGCGGATATTAACATAAAGATTACCGACACAAACGGATCCGGTATTGTCAATATGGTTGGAGCGGGAGGTTTAGTAGGTAAAACGGGCGGATTATGTACCGTACGGAACAGCTATACCAAGGGTTCTATAGACATAACGACAAACAAGGACAGGCCCTTAATTGCCGGAGGCATTACGGCCTCCGTAGGAAGAGAAAACGGTAACGCCTATACAACTTTGTTTAAGATGGAAAACTGCTACTCGGAAATGACTATATCTATAAGCAAAACCGCTAATTCAGACAACACTTTTACAGCCGCCGGCGGTTTAATAGGGTATTATAATAACACAAACAATAATACAAAAGTTTTCAAGTCAGTGGCCATTAATCCTGAAGTAACGGCTGTCGGACCTCAAGCCGCCGCCAACCGCGTAATAGGCAATCATGTAAGCGGCGCTCTTGAAAACAACTACGCGCTTGACACAATGAAAACAGGAACAAGCGCGGAAGGGGCTGTAGTTTCGGGCGGCGGCGCGGCAAACGGTGCCAGCGGAGCGTCTAAAACGCCGGATGATCTTAAAGCAGAAAGTTTCTGGACTAATACTCTAAGCTTTAGCGAAAGCAATTGGGATTTTAGCGGCTTATCGAACGGGCAGTATCCCACTCTTAAAAAGAAAAATTAGCCCCCCTCGTTTAACTGTCCTCGGATTATACGGATTCTTAATCCGTATAATCCGAGGATTTACTCCTTATAATTGCCTACAGATTAGGCGTAAGCGCTAACTTGGCGGGCTTGGGCGGCAAAACTTAGGGGTGTCCTATTTGCACCCTGACGGGCAGCCTTCTTGAATAAATCTAATTTTTAAGTGTATTATATTATTGGACTTGTTTGCCAACGTGGTTGGTTGTAGGCCAAGTTGAGGTTAGCTTGCAAGTCCTCGCAAAATGCAAATCATTTTGCGATTTTCAGCGGAAGTTGTCCGAAAACTTGAGGTTTTAGAACAACTCTATTGTTAATTAGATAAAATTGGCGCGGCGTATGCCTAGCGCTGGAAATATAGCAATAATAAGGATGCTAAGTATGAACAGGAAAACATTTTTTGTTTTTTTTATGGCGGCACTTACTCTTGTTTTGGGCGGATGTCCCGATCAAGCGGATGAAGGCGCGGTGGTTCCGGGTGTAAATATCGCGTTTCAAGGCACGGTTGAAGGTATAAACGCCGCGTTCGCCAGCGAATACCCCATTGTGCAGACGGTTTATCTGACTAACAATATACCGTTAAAGAATGACACTTTGATCATTCCTGAGGGTAAAACACTGAATCTTAGCGGATGTACCATTGGAGACATTGGAGAAAACGGTACCATAGTAGTGGCGGGCGGCATGGAATTTCCTGAAATCCAAGGCAGGCCGAATGCAATTATAGATATGAGTAAAACCGGCTATCTAATAGCCGACAGTAATTTTATAGAGGCTCAAACCACAACAACGGATACCCCTGACGGCGAAGCTAAGCATTTTAAAGTTAAAAGTGGTAATGCAAACGCTATAGCAATTGGCGGTTCTGCCACTGATACGAGTAGTGGAATAATGGCGGTTTATGCCGGGAATGTGCCGACTACGCTGTCAAATGTAGAAACGCTTTATATTATAGGAACATATGCATTCAACGACAACACGCGTTTTAGCGGTCTTAAAGAGCTTACAGTTACAGGCGACGCGGAAATAACGAGCGATATTTTTAGTGGGAGCAGTAATACAAAGTTTAATGTTACGGGGAAAATATCCAACAGTATATCCAACAGTATATCCAACAGTAAAGCTGCCGGTGACCCAACGTCGCCGCTTACTATAGGCGGTGCTTTAACCGCGTGGAACGCGGAGTTTACCAATGATTATGTGCAATTCACAGGTAATGTTGGTTTTAAAGGCGGCGGTGAAAACCTATTTAAGGGCGTAACGTTCAATGGAGACGCTTATTTTACCGGTGATGTAAAAGTTACCGGAAATGCTAAATTTGAAAAAATGGCCGTATTTTATGGCAATGCTTTGTTCGAAGGTGAGGTCGAAGGTGAGGCAACGTTTGATGGCAAGACGGAAATTATAGGCTTAGCTTCCTTTGATAAGCCGGCAACATTTCATGGTGAGACGAAAATTACAGGTAATGCTACCTTTACGGAGCAGGCAACGTTTGGTAGTGAGGCTGTATTTTACCGCGATGCTACCTTTACAAAGAAAGCAACGTTTCATGATAAGACGAACATTAAAGGCATCGCTTCCTTTGAGAAAAAGGTTGTAGTTGGAACTGAAGGCGTACTTAATTTGGCTAACAACAAGATTGAAGGAATTGAAGGATTAGATATAGAAAGCGGCGGCAAATTAATATACACGGATAAACTTGGCGGTAATTCATCGGTATTCTCTGCGCCCGGTGAAATTACTTCTAACAGTGCGGGAGGCTCTGTAGTAACATTAAAATTTCCTAGCAGCCTCACTGGTGGTGTAACTGTAAGTGGAACGGGCGGTACGCTTGTCTTAAACGATTCGCAAATAGTGGTAAGCACTGCAAATGGTTTTATACTTGGCGGCAGTGTAAGTCTTGTGTTCAACGGGAAGGGTTCTTTAAGCGCGACTAACTATACGCTTGGAGGCGCGGCGGGTACGCTGTCTAATTTGGCCGGCGACATTATTCTAACGGCCGGCTCTATTAGCGGCGGAGCGGGAAGCGTTTTTGTATTTGACCAAGACGCGTTGTTTTTAAATATAAAACAAGGACAGATCCTTACGCTTAATGCCGTCAACGCTGACATAACGGAGAAAGGTTCAATCAGCTTCGGTACCGGCGCTATACTATTTATTACCGGCGGCGGCAGTGTTACCACCGGTGAGGGTGAGGGGAATATAGCTTACGACGGCGCTATTGCCGGAAGCATTGCAGGCGGTTCGTTGCTGACAGGGTCTTTGGCGTTGGATGGTACTGCCGCCGCATCTATAAAAGTCGGTTCGCTTGGAACATTGAGTTTGGGCAACTTTATCACGCAAGGCGGCTCTTTCGTTAATGTAAAGTATGAAGAAGACGACGTATTAAGCGGGAGCGCTGCTCGATATCTGCCAATAAACGGAGACGAAGACGGAGACGGTGGAAGCGCTTCGGTGGGCGGTTCTATTTTGATATTTAACAACTAAAAGACGGAAAAAGCGGATTAAGCGCAATCAAAGATTGCGCTTAATCCGTGTTTTTTAACGACTAAGCGATTGTGTAAACCATTTTATTAACGCTTCGGCGCGGGAGGCGAATGACGCTCCCGCTTTTTTATTTATGACCGGAAGTGAGGGGACTTTGGCCATGCTTGCCGCGTATATTAAAAAATAATCGTCCGCGTCAATAACGGCGGCAATTACGCGAAGTTTTTCTTTCGGTACGGCGGGAATAATGCTGTAAACAAGCGGCGTATAATTTGTCTGTGTAAATATAATCGCGTTGTCGTCAATTATATAATCGTAGCGGTAAACGTTATCGCCAAAACTTAAATCTTTTTGACGCGCGTAAAGCGTAAACCGTGCCGGGACTTCGTTATTGAAAACGGGGTCCGGCTGCGGGATTTTTTGTTTTGGGTCGTTTATTACGGACGATTCTTCGTAAAAAACGCGCATGGTTTTACGGCTTGCCGAATAATACTTTATTCCGGCAAGCGCGCTGATAGAAACGAGCGCGTTCAATACGACGGATTTATCAAAAGCGGAGGTTTTTTTATAGAGGTAAAGGCTTTCGGCAAGCAGGGAGGGTTTAAGTTCCGCGCTGTTTTTGTTAAAAACAGCGCGGACGGCATCGTAATCCGGCATAAGAAGCGGGTTTACGGTGTCAAACTGTGTTTCGCTTAATATATTTCCTTTAAGCAGTTCCGCATGGGTCTTTGCTCCGGTTAAACTATCCGGCGGCAGAGCGAAACCGGTAATGCTTGTTGTCATTTCAGCCGCTAAAATAAGCAGAAGGCGTTTAAGTTTTTTCATAAAATTATTGTGTAAGCATAGCGTCTAATTTACAAGCGGTCTTGGGGCGCGGGGAGCCTCATTCTGTAAAATCAAACCGCTTTAGCGGCTAATCTACTTGAGTTTGCGCGAAGCGCAAACTCAGAAAGGTCAACGCGCTGAAAGCGCGTTGACCCGCGCAATGCGATTGCAGCGGAAATCCCGCAGACCCCTCAAGGGGGCGAGGAATTGGAGCGGAAAGCGCGGTTTTTGCGCCGCTAAAGCGGCGTGAAAATGCGCCCGAATCCGGCAATCGAATTTGAACATATTTCCCGTTAGTCAAGGTCCTTTTTCTGTAAAAGGGCAAGGCACTTGATAGAAAATACGCTAATTCATAGACTAGTGGCAGTGGTCGTTATTCCACCGGTAAAAGGAGTCCCGCGTTATCATTGGGAGATTAGCTTGAAAATGAGAGCTTGGTTTTCCAGTCATATAAAAAATTGAAGTATGCTCTTTCCGTCTGATTGTGTTTGCCTTTTCGGAGACTGTTACGCCGCGTTTTTTTGAGCCTGTAAGCGGCGGTGAATCTACCCGCGGCAGTGTAATATGTGATTTATGTCCCCACCGGTGTAAATTATCCGGTAATATGACCGGAATATGTAAAACACGTTCCGGCGCGGACGGGGGTAGTCTGCCGTTTTATGGGCATATCAGTTCGGCGGCGATTGACCCTATCGAAAAAAAGCCTCTTTTTCACTATCGTCCCGGCGAATCTATTTTTTCGATAGGTTTTGTAGGATGCAACCTGCGCTGTCCTTTTTGCCAGAATTGGCGTATATCACAGAGTACGGACGCCGAAACGCAAACATTTATGCCGGAAGAAATTATTGATAAAACCATAGCTTTAGGTATGAAACAGATAGCCTACACATACTCGGAACCGCTTATTCACGCGGAATATATAATAAATTGTATGACGCTGGCGCGTTCGCGTAAAATCGCTAACGTGCTTGTAACTAACGGCTGTGTAAATGAAAGAGCCGCAGGGGAAATTATTCCGCTTGTGGACGCGGTCAACATTGACTTGAAATGTTTTTCGGACGCTAATTATAAAAAAGTTCTTGGCGGTTCGCTTCCTGCTGTAAAATATTTTATAAAGACGGCTTCGGAAAATACGCATACGGAACTAACAACGTTGATAATTCCTGATTTTAACGACAATATACAAGAAATTGACGGATGTATTGATTTTATCGCCTCTATATCCGTCAATATTCCATGGCACATAAGCGCCTATTATCCCGCTTATAAATGGAATTTTCCGCCGGCAAGTCCTGAAGCTATTATCAGTATAAAAGAACGCGCCGCGCAAAAATTACTATATTGTTATACAGGGAACATAAATGATAACGGCAATAATACGTTTTGTCTTAACTGCGGCGCGGTTTTGATAGAACGTAACGGATATAAAGTAAAAATTTTAGGGCTTATAAAAAAACATACGGACAATAATACATATTATTGCGGAAAATGCGGAGCAAAAACTCATATAAGGTATTAGAGATGTTTGGAAATTTCAGTTTCCGCTTCCGCCCCAAGCGGCAATTTCTAAATTATTAGATGAGACTGGAAATTGTTGTACTTGTCCGGCAAGCTGTCCGCTTGCGGAAATGATTTAGGAGGGTTTTATGAAGAATGATTTTGTAATAACAGCGACGGAGACAATGCGTAAATACGCGGCTGAAGTTACCGGAATTTTAGGCAAATATCCTAATTTTTCATCTAATCAAAATTTGAACGCGATTTACGGGCTTGATGTAAAATGTTTCGCGGATGGTGAAATGGAAGTTGAAGTATTAACATCGGTACGCGGAAAAGACGTTATTCTTTTTTCAAGCAGCGCCCGCAACGAGGCCGGTCTTGATTTAAACAAGGCTAAGATGGAGCTTTATCATGCAATTGACGCGCTGAAACGTTCCCGCGCCGAAAGAATAATTGTATTTGAGCCTTATGTGTCCTGCGGGCGTTCCGACAGGCCGCTTGTTCGTAATTCCGTAGGTCTTTGGATTCATTTTAAGACTCTTATTAGTTTAGGCGTTTCGCATATCGTAACATATCAGTTACATTCTGATAAATCTAAATCGATGCTCGATCCTGCCTTGTGTGTTTTTGATGATGTTCCGGTATTTACTGTGCTAAAAAAATATTTGTGCGATCATTATATAAAAGATATAGAAACGCTCGAAACAACGGTTCACAATCATTGGGCTTTTTGTTCGGTTGACGCGGGTGGAGAAAAACTTACTCAGCGTTTCGCCAACGCCTTTAACGCGCCGCTTGTCGTCGCCCATAAACAGAGGGATTACTCAAAAGCAAACACTGTTGAATCTATAAACATACTTTCCGCAGAGCCTATAGAAGGCAAAATACTTTGGATTGTGGACGATATGATTGATACAGGCGGTTCTGTTCAGAGTCTTGTTTACGCGCTCTCAAAACTGCATCCTGCTGAAATTAATATCGTTGCCGTTCACGCGCCGTTTTCGAATCCGGCTATTCAGCGTATAAAAGAGCTTACCGCGAAAAAACTTTTAAAGCGCGTCATCGTTACCGATACTATATATTTTCCGCCTTCAATTCCGCAGGATTTGCCTAACTTACAAATAGTGCCGTCAGCGGAATTGTCGGCGCGTGTCATCAGTAAAATTGTAACAGACAGTTCAATGTCCGATATTCATAAGAAATTTAATGCGCGGGAATACTTAGAAAATATGGATTTATTTTCAATGTGAAACAAATCGTTGTCCAAAAACACGCGCGGCGTTATGTTTAATGATTATTTTTAGCTCTTCAACGTCGATTTTAAGCAGTTCCGCCGCGCAGTTATATGTTTGTATTATCATTCCCGGGTCAGCGGTCTTGCCTCGATAAGGGACCGGCGCAAGATAGGGGCTGTCCGTTTCCAGTAGTAGCCGGTCAAGCGGTACGGCTTGGAGCGCCTCGCGCAAGCCGGCGGCATTTTTAAAAGTTATGTTTCCGGCAAATGATATATAATATCCCATATCTAAAAATGCGCGCGCTTCGTTTACGCCGTATGAAAAACAATGGATAATCCCGTGTACGTCATGATAGGTTGAAAGAGTATCTATAGTTTCGGAGGGGGCTTCGCGTGAGTGAATGATTATTGGAAGCTGCCTGCGCCGCGCTAAATCAAGCTGGGCCTCTAAAAGCGTTCGTTCCGCAAAACTTGCTTGCGGATTTTCGCGTCTGTCAAACCCGCACTCACCTATAGCGGCAACATTTCCGTATGGGGCGGATTCAATATCTTGTTCCAGTATATCAATCTGCTGTTTCATTTGCGCTATGGCATCTTTATAAGGCCAAATTCCGGCGGCAAAACCTACACGCTCAAATCGTGAAAACGTTTTTATCCTGTCCGCAAGGTCGCCGGCATTTGTTCCCACATCAATTATTCCCGCAAATCCGGCTTCAAACAGCTTGGAAACACGGACTTCAGCATCTATTCCCCGTTCACCGAGAAAAGAAAGGTGGGCGTGGGAATCAAATAAGTCTTTAAGGCCGGTATATATTTCAAAGTCTATCATAATCAATTGCCGTCAATTGCCGGTAGAATTGTTCGGAAACCTCAAGTTTCCGGCTTCCGCTGAAATTATTTATATTTTTCTTCAAGCCTGCTCATCCAAAGTCCAAGAGCGGTTCCCGCGATAAGGGCCAAAATACAAATAATTGTTCCGCCGCTTAAATAATTGTAATTTGTAGGAACAATCATTATTGTTGACGCGATTACAATTCCAAAAACGAAATGGAACAAGCCTGAGTATATTTTCTTCAAAAGCATATCTATTAATGAAGAGAGCGAAAAAAGGCAGACCGCGCCGCCCAGTAATATTGGCAGCAACACATGGAAATCGAATGTTTTGAATGCGCTCACCATAGGTTGATACATTCCAAAGTAAACAAGGAAATTTGACGGACTCATGCCGGGTATCAAAACGCCAAGCGCAATTATCGCGCCCGCTAAAATCCATGTTATAAAATTTAACGGCGCCTGAATTTTAAAATATTGTTTTGCGCCGAAAAGCACGACGAATCCTATCACGGCGGATAATACAAGAATGATATAATCTTTTTTACCGCGCCCTTCCCTTCCCGCCTCTTTCCATAACGCGGGCAATGTTCCTAAAATGCATCCTATAAAACCCCAAAGAACTTCCGTCTCATAATTTTCGAGGAAAAACGACAGCGGGTGCGAAAGCAAGAACATTCCTCCGAGCGCGCCTAGTCCTACCGGAATGAAAAAGAGAACGTTTTTGAGAAAATTCTTTGTGATGTGCGCTATAAAATCAATTATTCTTTCGTAAAGCCCGAAAACCGCGGCAAGCGCTCCGCCTGATACTCCGGGGAGTATAAAGCCGGTTCCTATTAATACGCCTTTGAAAAATCTTAATATCCAGTCAATCATAAAAACTCCAAGTAATGTTATAAAATAGATTTATAAAAACATCAAATTTTCGTATAGTCCCGTATAGTCCGTCGTATAAATAAAAAATACTTTTGGTAAAAACAGCGGACTATGCTTTTTAAAAAGCGTCATGAAATCTCATTAGAATTATCCGGCCGCTTCAGTTTGTTCATATTTTTTAAAAATTTTCAGTATGCTAAAGAGTCTATTACTCAAAAAAATTAAGGTCAAGACCGGTGAACGTTCCCGCAGATATACCGGTTTCGTGAAAATTCAAGATTTACATGGTTTCAACGGCATATTATCGGCATATTAGAACGCTTTTTTCATTTTGGGCGCATTTTCACGCCGCTTTAACGGCGCGAAAACCGCGCTTTCCGCTATTATGAAAACGCGGCAGCGTTTTCATACCGCTTCAATCGCTTGCGCGTCGCAAGCGCATACGCGCTTGCTTAGCCAAAACCGCATACGCGGTTTTGATTTTACGAGGTTTGCGTTTTGCAAACCTGTTTATAGAACGCAAACTCCGGTTGACAACGTAAAAGACACCTGTTTTATAAACACAGAGATGTTTTTCATGTTTGAAACCGGAAGCACTGTTGAATAATGCGGGACGAAGCTTGAGGAACTCCTTCAAAACGGATACATCTGCGGCTTTATAGCGGAAAAGTTAGGTCGTGAACTTACTTCTTGACGGAAAAAACTCGCAAGCGCAAGAACGTATAGAACGGCTTTAGGTGAGCCTGAAAAACTGCCTGTGCCTGCCTGCTTCTCTTTGAACGGCGTTACCACGATAAAACAGGCTTTCTCCCGCTCTGTTGGTTGCAAGCGGAAAACAGAATCTGCCTTGAAATAGCGGTCAACACGTCAGTAACAGTAAGCTTTGAGGCTTATAGTTTAGAGGGCTTATCGTCACCTATGAATGTGTTGTATTTTTCGTGATTAAAAATATGCAACACAAAGACCTGATGATGCCAGTATTTTATATGCGTCCGCTCTAAAAGGTTATATGCCGGAGAGATCTTTTTGTATTCATGCGAATCGTTAAATTCTTTTATCGCGAGACGCTCTCCGGTATAATCGCTTAACAATGCTAAATTATCGCCGCCTATATCATCAAAATAGTTCCATATACGGGGTAGCATATATTTATTATCAGCATCAAAGATTTGCAGCGCCGATTTCGTGGATGAATAATAATCCATATCGTGAAAAACCGTGGCTATAGGCGCGGGATTGTATTTTTTTATAAAATCGCCGGCGGTTTCGCGTATGTCTCCAATAACAAGTTTTGCATATTTAAGGCGTTTTTTTAGCGAATCGTAATTCATGGTCATAGCGCCTTTTTTCCAAATAAACGGTAAATCGCGGTAATCAAGTGAAGAGGGCAGCCCCTCCGCCGTGTCGAAACCGTACACTTCTATCTCTATGTTGAGTTTTTTACCTGCTTTAGCTGCTTCACGTTCCAGACAAAGAAGACCGTTTCCGCCTGCCACGCCGAATTCTATCATGCTGATTCGTTTATAGCCCAGTTTTTTCGCAAGCAACGCCCCTTGG
>JAITDS010000074.1 GCA_031282435.1 Spirochaetaceae bacterium | reverse complement strand
CGTTTTTTCGCAGCAAGCAACACGCGGCAGAAGATCACTGTAGTCCAATTTAACTTGAACAGCGGCTCGCCGACATTAATCGCTGTTTCCACCTTGTACCACACATTTTGAGCTAATTTACGTGGTTTACGCATATACGTAACCTCCATATATTGGGATACCCGTATATATGGTGCTGTACTGCCGTTTTGCTTTAGTCTGGCGGAAAAAAAGTTAAAGACACATGATAAAAGTGAAAATTGCGTATGTGTTGAACCGGCTTTTAGGGGTGTGCTGATTGGGGATGGGGGATGAGCGTAATCCGCGTCGTCATTTATGATGCGTCATCTATGGCGCAATCTGCGGACAATGATTAAGGGGGGTGGCTGATTACGCGGATTTGGGGTGAAAATTTGTGGGGCACGTTTAGAGCAGAGGGGGGACTGGGGGGCCTTGGGCCTCCCAGCGGGGTCTTAGGGGCAGAGCCCCTAGGAGAGGGGGGTAGCGGAAGAATTGCTCCGGACGGGCTTTTAGGCCTTTCGCAATTCTTTCCTAAGTTTGCTGTGCAAACTCCTCGTTGAAGCGGAGCAAGTCTGGAGCGAGGGGGGAGACTTCCCCCCCCACTGAATAGTTGCATATTACTTTTATTTTTTCACTATGCCTTGAATGCGCTGAGACCTCGCCAGTAAGTCGTTTTGTATCTGGGGCAACAGGGAATAATCTGACGGTGTAAACTCCCTTGATTCATGTAAGGTCTTGATTTCATCAAAGTCCGCCCAGTACCAATCGGTGTGCTCGGTAAGCGTAAAGCAATAATCTGCGACACGAAGCAAATAAGCGTCGAGGCTATGTTCTATGTTATTATGCATAAAAGAAGTATGCGCGATTTGACTGATAACTCTCGCGGGAACGCCAAACTCTTCCATAATCTCGCGTACGAGAGCGTCTCTTGCGTTTTCTCCTTCATCGACCTTTCCGCCGGGAAACTCCCACTTACCGCCCATGTCGCCGCCGTTTATCCGTTTAGCAATAAAAAGCCGTCCCTCATGTACCATGATAGCCGCGACAGACTGCTTCATATCGTCTCCTCCTATAAAAAAAGCGCGGCTGGAAAGAGAAAGTGGAGAATTGCCGACGCAATGGCTATACCGCCGATGAACTTTTGATGAATGCTGATAAAGGCCGACACCTTCTCGGCGGAGGGGCTGCTTATCGTTGCGTATGCTGTGTAGAAGCCGTAGACCAGCGCGGCACCCGCCGCAAGTCCTCCAAACGCCGGAACTATGTCGCCAATCACGGGGTAGTTTCCCTGCACAACCGAGAGGAGTTTGAGCAGTCCGACGATTGCGGTTACAATCCCAAGAACAAGCCGAAACGACGGGTTCTTGAAGATGTCTTCAGAGACACCTCTCTCAAGCCCGCCGGAGAGCAGGACAAACCCCGATAAAGCGTTGCATAGTATTGAAAGAAAATACACCTGTATCACTTTATCAAGTATAAAGTGGAAGATTAAGAATGTAAAGAGGTGCTTTTGAGGGCGAGCGATTCCGGTTTCAAAAAATGCGGCTATTCAGCGGGGGAAGTTGCGGCAACTGTGTTGCCGACCCCTCGCTCCTGTCTTGCGCCCTCCGCTACCCCCTCTGCGGGGGAGTTCCCCCGCAACGCCCCCGAATCTTTGCCCAATGATGTTTTCATGCCTAATGGAGTATACAACAAGTTTAGCGCATTACCGTTTTTTTAATCTTTCCGGGTTAATTCTCCGCCCCTCCGGGGCGTAAAACTGTGGTTACGGGGGATTTGTTCCCCCGTATACGCAAAGTTTTCAAGGTGAAATCTTCAATAGCCCGCGGCTCTGCCGCGGGGATTTTTTAATTTGCTTAACCGGCGGGCAAGTTTACTTTAGTTTGAGAGTTGGATACCCGTTTGCGATACCAGTAAAGTCCCAGTTGGTTTCGGAAAAGCCAAGTTTGGTCCAGTTGTTTTTATCTTTAAAAAAAGCCGCGTCTTTGCCAAAACCGGCGGGACTGTTTAGTGCGCCTTCCGAATTATTAGGCTTTCCTTCGCCGCTTGTTCCGGTTATCATGCCTTTTAAGGCATAGAGGTCTGTAAGGGTTCCGGTATTTTTCCTGCCTATTACGCGGTCAACGAATACGCCGCTTCCGCCCGGATTACCGCTGACGGCTGTAACTTTCGGGTTAAGCGCCGCCGATTTTGTAACGATGGAATTCCCGCTATTATTGATGATGCCAATCAAGCCGCCGGCGGCGATTGTCTTGGTGGAACTTGTGTTGGTTCTCGCCACTTCAACAGATGTCGCGGCGTAGCAATTTTCCATTGTAAAAGTTACCGCGCTTACATTTAAATCTCCCGCTCCCGCTGAATTGGCTCCTACAAAACCGCCCGCCAAAACAAGCCTGCCGCCGCTTGCCTTTACTTTTATCGAGCCGTCCGCCACGCAGTTTTTAATTATCACTTTGCCGTTGGCGTTGTTGCCGCTGATTTTTCCGGCAAACTGCCCGATACCTATTATGTTATCAGTGTTATAGGCATCTAATTCTATGTCCAGAGCGGATTTGCAATTTTCTATTTGCAACATCCCGTTGCTACGGTTTTCATTTATCTCGCCAATGAGTCCGCCGGCAAGGAAATAGCCGTTTGCGTTCGTGCATTTTAGACTTCCTGAAACGCTGACATTTCTGATTGTAAAATCGCCGTTCCAGATATTACCGACAACACCGCCGAAGTGGCTGCTGCCGCTTATATTCAACGAGTTGTTTTTCGTGCTGACTTGGACATTTAAGTTTTCTATGACAGCGCCTGACGCAAGACTGTTGAACAGTCCGGTATCGCCGCTAGGTTTAGAAAGTATAAGCGTAATCGTTTTGCCGTTGCCGTTAAAACGCCCTTTGTAGTCGCTGGGTCCGTTCCAGTCGCCCAATTCGGTAAGGTTTATATTGTTGGAAAGATAATAGTTTTCGCCGGGCGTCTTGCCTATATCTTTTAGGTCATTGGCGGTGTACACGACAAAGTAAAGCGGATTTTCCGCGCTGCCGCTCGTGTCAAAAGATAAGTCTTTGTCCGTATCCGGCTTTATACCGCTTAAGTCGCCGGTTGATAGACGATATTTCTTGCCGTCATCTTTTAACAAAGCGGCGGTAAACGATACCGGCGGCTTATCCGGCCCGGCTTGTTTTTCGCTTATCTCTACCTGCCACTTGCCGTTTTCTACAGTTACGGTATGCGACGCCCCGTCCTGCGTTACGGCATCCAACCCTGTAATCGTGTACCGCGAAGCGTTGCCGCCGCTAAGAGCCACCGTCCCTTTCCATAAAAAACTTCCGGTAGGATTCGTAAACGTTACGGTGTATTCCCTCGCGTTGGCCTCGTCGCCGCCTATTTTAACTCTAAAATCAACTACAACATTCTTATCCTTCGCGGGCAGCGGAATTTTCACGTCTGTAAAAGCCGGATAATTAATCGGATACGTTCCGCCGTTATCGTCCGTGTAGGTGATAGCAACATCCGCGTTTTTATGACTGGGTACGCAGCTTACGATTTTAACAGGCCCTTTGTACTGGGAAGTCGAGAATTGGTATGTCGTAGTGTTGGAATTAAATCCCCCGGCTTCCGAAGTCTGCGGTATTATAAACTTTCCGTTCTCGTCCTCAAACTGAATGTTTGAAAGCCTTGTATCTTTATTATCCGTGTCGTCCGGCGGCGGAACGAGGGTTACCGTGTAGCGGCTAAACACTTCGTCATTTTTTAATTCCAAAACTATGGTTAAAGATTCCCCGCCCGCGTTAGGCGCGGTTATAATCCACCTGTGGTTGAGCGCGTCTACCGGCGTTTCATCCTTCTTCTCTTCGCCGCTATTTTCCCCGTTTTGTACATCGCCTTCTTGGGCCGCTGCCGCCGCCGCCGCGTCATCACGCCTCCCGGCATTAGCGGAAGCCCCCTGTTTCGGATCCGGGAGCGCGGGAAGACGATACTCACCGTTTAATTTTAACGTTAGTACCGAGCGCCCGTCCTGCGCCAGCGCGGTAACCGCTATGTCGGTTCCGGCTCTGGCTTTATCCTTTGCGGGCATCTCAACAATGTACTGGGACGAACCGTCGAAAGCGGTATACTTTTCCGCGTTTACCAGCGTGTATAAAAGCTCATTTTCCCATCCCGTTTTCCAGTATTCGTCACTGGTATTCACAATGGAACTGTCATCCAAGTACCTGAAAGAAAGCTCTTTAAGCAGAGAGTTCGCGCCGGGAGCGCTGACCGTAATGGTGTACGGGTAGGATATTTTATCTTTTACCACCGTTACTGTTATAACCGTATTGACTTTTTCACCGTCTATTATGCCGGGAAGCGGGATATTATCAAGAGCCGCCGGCCCCTGCCCCGCTTCCGAGGAGCCTTTTTCACTGCCGCGCACCCATGAAATAAGAGTTTTAGCGGCGGCGGCCTCAGCTTCCGCCTCTACAACGAGAAATAAATGATCTGAAACTGCTTCAGCAACCGTGTACGAACCTGTTTTTGGATTAAAACTAATAAGATTAACGGCTTTCTCCGTATCGTCTCCGTAAAAAACGTTCAAAGTTTTAAGCTCAAGCCCTGAAATAGGAGGCGGTTTCCTGTTTACCGCCGACATCTCGATACTATCCGTACCGTTATCGCCGCATCCCGCGAACATCATCACCGAGACGCACAAAAACAGCGCTTTTTTAAATACTCTTTTCATGTTTTCCATGTTTTTCATATCAACCTTCTGAGTATAAATGATGGTTAGCACGCGGCAAACTACCGCGTAGAAGCAAAATACCGGCTCTAAACCATTTCTAAGACAGGTAAAACGGATGGCAAAAGTAAAACAAGGAGGCTATTTATGGTTCAAAAACCAGCATATAAGTTTGGTGAATTGGCAGGCGGGAACAAAGAGCGTAAAAACCCCGTCCGCCTGCCAACAAACACTACCGTAAACGCGCCATTGGGAGGAGGTCCCGCAAAATAAAGGACGCTGTTTCCGGCAAAGTCATTCATAATAAAAATATATTAAAAATCGAAGGCAAATACAAAATGCGCCCGACAATGAAAAAAGTGCCGCTAATACACTGTTGAAACCATGTAAAACTTTGAATTTCCCCGAAATCGGAATCGTTATACTTTATATATACTTCATCCCCTTTTATTGTTAATATGAAAAATAACTAAAATTTACGGTGGAAGTCTGAATAATGAGTTCATTTGAGAATATCATCCAGAAATACCGCGATACTTCCTTTTCCGAGCGGGATAAAGGTTATCGTTTTGAAAAGCTTGTGCAGTCCTTCCTCAAAACCTACCCTCTTTACGAGAATGAATTTACAGATGTATGGCTCTGGAAAGAATTTCCCTCAAACAGGGACTTCGGGGCCGGTGAAAAGGACTCGGGTATTGACCTCGTTGCCCGTACCAAGTACGGCGACTATTGGGCCGTTCAGTGCAAATGTTATCAGGAAGACGCCGCCATCGACAAACCCAAGGTGGATACGTTCCTGTCCACTTCAGGCAAATCGTTTTATGACACGCGGGAAGCCGGAAAAAAAGTAAATTTCACCTACCGCCTCTGGATAGACACCACCCAAAAGGGCTTTAACCGGGAGGCCGAAAGCGCCATACAGAACCAGACTCCGCAAGTCGGACGTATCGGTTATTACGACCTGTTACAGGCCCCCGTCGATTGGCAAAAACTTGACAAGGGCATATCAGGCGGGAAGGCCGCGAATAAAAAGTACGACCCCAAACCGCATCAGCAAAAAGCCATAGACGACGTTCACCGGTATTTACAAACCCGTGAGCGGGGTAAACTCATCATGGCTTGCGGGACCGGCAAGACCTTTACCAGCCTGCGAATTGCCGAGAACGAGACCGCCGGCAGGGGCACAATCCTCTTTTTGGTTCCATCAATCGCCCTCCTGGGTCAGACTCTGCGGGAATGGTCGGCCCATTCACGGTATCCCCTATACCCTATCTGTATCTGTTCGGATGCCGGAGTGTCAAAATCCGCGTCCAAGACCGGTGATGTTTCAGCAGCCGGTATTATCGACCTTGCTCTTCCGGCCTCCACCGATATAAAAAACATAACCCGCCAGTACGATTTTGCCCGCCGTTCTCAGACGCGGGAAGGCGGTATGCTGGCGGTCTTTTCGACCTATCAATCCATTGACGTAATAAGCGAAGTCCAAAAGTCCATAAACCGGCAGAGTAAAGACGGTTTTGTATTCGACCTTATTATCTGCGATGAAGCCCATCGTACCACCGG
>JAITDS010000022.1 GCA_031282435.1 Spirochaetaceae bacterium | reverse complement strand
GGGCCTAAGTACCTTAATTCACCGGAATCGTTAATTTATAAAAAGAGGGAAACATTGTTCGCTATAGATTTGGCCATGAACGAGATACGTAACACGAAGGAAGCCGTAGTTGTGGAAGGGTATATGGACGTGATCGCGCTGCACGAGGCGGGAGTCCGTAACGCGGTCGCGCCGCTCGGCACCGCATTTACGGTAGAGCAGGCGAAGCTTTTGGGGCGCTGGGTCGGCAGGATAAATCTGCTGTTCGACAGCGACGCGGCCGGCCGGGACGCCGCGGCAAAGGCGATACTGACGTGCAGAAACGCCGCCGTCCCAGCCGTTGTAACAGTACCCGATGAACCGGACGGCTTTAAAGATCCGGCCGATATTCTAAAAGAAAGGGGCGCGGGGTACTTGAAACAATTTGTCAATCATTGTATACTTGACTTTGAGTATCTGTTAGCCGAAAACAGGCGCTTGCCGGACAATGCTGATTCGGCGAGAAAGGCAAAGGCTGTGGCGGCCTTATTCCCATTTCTCGACCTTATCGATTCCGAAGTTGAGCGGGAGGCATATTTCAGGCGGCTGGCAGAGGTTTTCGAGACTGGCGCTCAATCAGTTTTGAATGATTATAAAGTTTGGCATGAGGGCGGAACCGGTATACAGGAAAATGCGGAAACATCTTCACGGCGTTTGATAAGCACGAATGACGAGCTTTATCTGCTGACCGCGGTCGCGGTAAACTGCGATGAGTGCCCTTCGTTGTTTGCCAAATTACGCGCCGAAATTCCTATCGAGGAATTGGAAGACCCTTATGCCAGAGAGCTTTATATAACGCTTGAGGAGTGCGGCCGCGCGGACACCATGAATTTTGAGGCCCTGATAAACGGCATAGAGACTGTGGAGCTTAAACAATTTATCGCGGAAAAGGCCGCGACGCGGGAATTTTCCGAAAAACCGCGGGATATAGTTGCCGGTAGCATAAGCAAAGTACGGGCGGGGCGTCTCGCGCGTAAACGAAATGAGCTTGTTATGAAGATGCGTTCCGCCAAAAACGATGGATTGTCCGTAGAGGATTTAATCCACGAAAAAATGTTCATTGACGCGGAACTGCAACATTTAAAGGGGGTTAATAAATGATAGAAGAAATACAACCTGCTAAAGAAGAACCCGTTTATATCGTTAATGATGCGCCGCCCGGTTTTGACCTTGAAACCCCTGACGGCATTGAGGATGACAGGCAGACCAATCCATTGCTGGAAAAACTGATTGAATACGCGAAAATAAAAAACAACCGCATTACTCACGACGACATGGAAGAATTCCTGCCG
The DNA here is from genome assembly GCA_031282435.1 of Spirochaetaceae bacterium. Classification (GTDB taxonomy): domain Bacteria; phylum Spirochaetota; class Spirochaetia; order Treponematales; family Breznakiellaceae; genus JAIRMY01. The sequence continues at coordinate 2,500 of JAITDS010000022.1, read as the reverse complement.
GAGAACATTATTAATAACGCTGAAAAAATGGAGCATATTTTTTCAGTTTTAGAAACGCTTAATATAGAGTTGGAACGTGAAGAAAGCGGGGACGAAGAGGAGGTGCTTAAGGCTTTCATAAAAAACGCTTCTTTGGCGGAAAAGAAAAATTTACGCCGCGCAAACGATAAAGAAACAGCCATTGACGATCCCGTCCGGCTCTACCTCAAAGAGATAGGAAAGGTACACCTCCTTAACGGGGATCAGGAAAAAGAGCTTTCCAGAAAAATGGAGGAAGGCGGCAATATAATAACGGATGTCATAAAACGTTCCGGCATGATACTTACTGAGTGCCACCGCATAGCTCAGAAGGCTTTTTCAAAAAAAGAAGTAAAAGACATGCATGAAAAAACAAAAAAAGAAATAACCGAATATATGACGGAACGCCGCCGCCTTTACAACTTCTATAAAGAAAGCCTACGCGCGGTAGACGCTGATTTAAAAAAATACATTGAGGCTAAACGAAAATTAATAACAAGGGGTATCCGGGGAAACGATGTTTTCGCGGATCCGGATATAAAAAAACTAAGAACGGAACTTCTTGTCATTATAAAAAATATAGAGATTCATCCGGAAGAAATAAACGCTTTTTCGGATAAGTTTGTGCAGGCCGCCAAAAAAATCAAGCGTTTCCGCAAAGAGCAGGAGCGTATTGAAAAACGGCTGCAGGTGTCTTCATTGAAAGAACTGCGCGCGCTGGGGCGCGGGCTTACAATAAAAGAAGAGCGGGAACGCCTTGAAAACGAGTTGCGGCTCAGTTCGGATGAGATAAAAGAAAAGATACAGCATATTCAGCAGACGCAGAAACGGCTTGAACAACTGGAAGACGAATTTGAGGAGTCCTGCGATAACATAAACTTTATGGCGCGCGAGATTAACTATGGCCGTAAAATGCTGAAAGACGCGAAAGATAAACTGATAACGGCAAACCTTCGCTTGGTGGTTTCGATAGCGAAAAAATATACGAACAGGGGGCTTCATTTTTTTGACCTTGTGCAGGAAGGAAATATCGGCCTTATTAAAGCGGTCGAAAAGTTTGAATACCAGAAGGGTTTTAAGTTTTCGACTTACGCGACATGGTGGATAAGGCAGGCCATAACACGTTCCATATCGGATCAGGCCCGCACAATCCGCGTGCCGGTACACATGATAGAGCAGATAAACAAGGTAGGGCGCGAATCCCGCCAGCTTTTGCAGGCGTTGGGACGCGAACCTTCCGATGACGAAATTGCCGAAAAACTGGGGTGGACCGCGGTCCGCGTAAAAACCGTGAAGAGCGTGGCCCGCGAGCCTATATCGCTTGAAACTCCGATAGGCGAAGAGGAAGATTCTCTTTTGGGAGACTTTATCGAGGATAAGGATGTTGAGAATCCGGCCAGCAAGACGGCTTTTACGCTGCTTCAGGAACGTCTTTTCGGCGTACTGGCCACGCTGCCCAAACGTGAGCAGGAAGTGCTTAAAATGCGCTTCGGTCTGGATGACGGCTATTCCTTGACGCTTGAAGAGGTCGGGCTTTACTTCAACGTTACCCGCGAGCGTATCAGGCAGATAGAAGCAAAGGCGCTGCGCAGGCTTCGCCACCCGGTACGGAGCAGGAAACTGAAGGATTATCTTGACCATTAAGGGTTAATCCGCGTGTAGAAAAAACGGGACGCGCCCATAGTAAGTAATATTTTATATATTTTGGAGAGAGTACAATGACGACGGAAGACATTTTTGAAAAATTACGGCTATTGCAGGATATGCTTGCAAAAAAGATTGATTTGGAACGTCAAATAAATGATATTCCAAAAATGCTTGTAACGCAGGAAGAACTGCTCCAGCGCCTCAAAAAAGAATATATCGAAAAAGATCAAGAGTTCAGCGCGGCAAAAATAGCCGACAATGAATTAAAAAATCTGCTGTTTGAGGCGGAAAGCGCGAGAGAGAAGGCGGAAAAGCACATGGATTCGATAAGCACACAGCGCGAATATGAAAACCTTGATAAAGAAATACATGACGCTTCCGAAAAAGAGTCGCAGTACCGCAGGGAAATAAAGCATAAAGAGCAGAAGATACGCGAACTTGACAGTGAGATGGCGCAGAAAAAAGAACTTATAGACCAGCAGGAAACGGAACTGGCCCAGTCAAAGGAGCGAATCGAATCGGAGTTGGCGGAGAGAAAAAAACTTTTGGCGGAATTGGAAGTTAAAGAAAAAGAACTTACAAAAGATATGGACGAGGAACTGTTGTTTAAGTTTGAGCGCATCGTCAAAAAGAAGGGCGGAAACGGAATTGTAAGCATTAAAGGCGGCGTGTGTTCAAGTTGCCACATGATTCTTCCCGTGCAGTTCGCGGCTACCGTCCGCGGCGGAAAGGAAATAGTCGCATGTCCATACTGCTCAAGCGTTTTGTTTTATGAGGAATCTCCGGAAGGCGAGGAAAGTTATTTTGATGAGGACGCGGCGGGCAGCCTGTCCGA
>JAITDS010000009.1 GCA_031282435.1 Spirochaetaceae bacterium | reverse complement strand
GGCTCATGTGGACCGCTTCTTTCAGTTTCGGGAAGAAGCGTTCAAGAGCGTTCTGCGAACTTTCCTTGACCATGCCGGGCATGAAGTACATCAGCTTTTTAAACGGCATTTTACGATTCCGGCTGAAATCCTGCTTTCGTTTCTTTGATCGGTTTTCATATTCCGCTTTTTCTAACAGACCTCGAACCATTTCAAAACAAGTCTTTTTTCCATGTTATCCCCCCATATTTCGGTTTATCACGGCTTTGGGAGGGTGTCTATCCCTTAACTTGTTGACAGTGATGGTCCGCCCGGTGTAAAAACTATTTGGCGAGGTCTACCGAAATTCTACACCCTCTACGACTATAGGGAAATGTTCGATTTTGTGGGTCAAGTTTTTCCCCGTCTAACTTGTCCGCTCTAGTCCTCGCCATTAAGCTCATAAGGTGTTCGCTATAACAAGCTCCTTGACCCGACTCCGTATCAGACGGACAAACGCAAAGGTGCTTATTGTCGCTTCAACCAGAACGCAGGCATCTCCGGTCAAAGTCTTATAAAACGCCGCCAACCCCTCCTCAGTAAGGTCAAAGGTTCCCGTCCGTTTGGCCTTTTGGTTCACTGATGAGTTCTCATCCCGATAATAGTAACCATGCGTCTATTCTCCGGTGGCAATCGGTTTAAGACTGCCTCTCAATAAGCAAATGTGGCTGCCGGTTGTTAAACGCGAATACGTGGCCAATTGCTTGTCCCGGCAAGGATACAACCGGTAGTTGTCCCTCCGAACTCCTGCACCATACCGGATAACCGCATATTTTTATCATAGTTTCGCGGCTTAACAGCGTCTTTCGCGGTAAAAGTTGACACTGATTTTCATTTTGAAACCGGAATTCCTGCCAATATATGTCAATACGCAATAGAAATGACTGTTATTGAAAAAAATCTTAAATATGGCTATGTTTTAATTGCCGCCTTTAGTCGTTTAGGACGTAGTCAAAGGGGGCCGCAATGGTCAGCATGAGGCGCGGCGGGCGGTGATACTTGTTTTTACACAATTGGTATTCCAAACCCAAGCGTAGATTGGGCTTGGAATACCCGCAAAATACGTTATTAGAGACACCCAAAACCTAAAGTTTCCGCTTAAAAATATAAAACGTCCGCATTTTGCGAGGCTTTACAAACTTTGTTTAGATTTGCGAAAAATTAAATTTTGTATTAGCTTATTTAACTTATTACTTTTACCACAAAATCGTAAAGACTTTCAAACACGGGTACATTATGCCCTTCAATCAACTTTGTAATATCAGACGGTTTTTCAATTATAATCGCGGGATAGCATCCGGCGGCTATTCCGGCAAGCGCGTCCCTTTTATCATCGCCTATCATATACGATTGCGAAGTATCTATATTATATTTTTTTGCGGCGGCAAGAATCATGCCCGGTTTTGGTTTGCGGCATTCACAATCAATTTTATATTCAGGGCGCTCTCCCGCGAAACCTTTGTCAGGATGATGCGGGCAATAAAAAATATCGTCAACGTAAGCGCCAAGCGTTCCTAAATCAGTTTCCATTTTTTTGTGTATCTCTTCTAGTTCTTCAATAGTACATTCGCCGCGGGCGATTACCGGCTGATTCGTTATAACAATCGCAAGAAAACCGCTTTCGTTTATAATCTTTATTGCATCCGCGGCGCGTTCATTTAATTCTAACTGGCCAACATTTGTTACAAAACCGTTAAGACTTGTAATAGTTCCATCACGATCAATAAATACCGCTTTTTGTTTATTAGCAAGATTTTTTTGTTGTACAATACCGGATATTATATCTTTTTCTACCTGATAGTAACGTTCAGGCGTACCCATATCTTTTATATATTCCGGCGTATGATACGCATAAATGCATCCCGAAGCGATGTTCGGCTTAAAAATATCACGGTCAAGATCTATTTTTTCCTTAGTACAATGCGTGTTTTGTATTATTCTTTTTGAAAGAATATGAAGGCCGGCATTCACTTGATTCTTATAATACTTGCGCGGGTCTTCTTTATTGAGCCATGCGGTAACACGATCTTCCGAGTCTGTTTCCAGCAGAGCGCTGTCAAACGGATGACTGTTAGGATGAACAGCAAGCGAAGCCAGCGCGTCATGCGTTTTGTGAAATTCTATAAAACGTGAGAAATCAACATCAAATATTATATCGCCGTTGATAAGCAAAAAATCATCGCTTAGAATATTTTCTATTTTGTATAAAGCGCCGGCGGATCCAAGCGGTGTTTCTTCATCATAATAAGAAATATCACAGTTAAATTTCGCCCCGTCAGAAAAATAATCTTTTATAATATGTCCCAAATGTCCCGTAACAATTATAATATCGTTTAGACCATTTTTTTTAAGACATTCAATCTGATATTCCAAAACCGGCTTGCCATTTATTGGTATCATAGGCTTTGGAATATTGGAAGCGACGGAAGAAACGCGAGTCCCTTTTCCCCCCGCCATTATTACGGCTTTACCCGCCACTGATTTACTCAAAAAAATACTCCTCCAGCATAAGACAGATACAATGATATACCGGAAGATGCAGTTCCTGTATTTTATACGTTTCCGTTTCCGGAACTTTTATCGAAACATCCGCCGTTTTTGCCAATTTACCGCCGGAACTTCCGGTTAAAGCTATAGTTTTTACAGCAAGAGCTTTTGCCGTAAGCATGGCAAGGTATACATTTTCCGAGTTGCCTGACGTTGATATGCCTATAAATGCGTCATTTTCATGCGCGTAAGAGTAAACCTGCTGCGCATACATTGTTTCCGCGCCAATATCATTTATTACCGCCGTAATCACGGGATTATGATTCGATAAATCGATGGCGGGAAGCCCTCTTTGCAATTTTGCCGAAAGAAAACCTGCCGTCTCAGCATTTGTAATTCCGCATAACGCATTGTAAAAAGAAGGCGGAGTATTTCTTTTTTTTACAAAACTTTTCATCAATTCTCCGGCAATATGTCCGGCATCGGCGGCGCTCCCGCCATTGCCGGCTATTAACAATTTTCCCCGCGCTTCGTAAACGGATACGAGTATTTTATATGCGTCGTAGATAGAAGTTTTACATACCGACAAATTCGGATACCTTTCTATCAATTCTTTAAGATAATCCATTCTGCCCCCATTATAATTTTATCATTAGAGTTGTCCGGAAATCTATCTTAAGTTTCTAAACAACAGTAATTCCGATTTCAAATATCAAAAAGATTTCTAAGTTTATCAAAAAAACGCTTTTATGCCGCGCAAGCGATTGTAGGGGTTGCGAAGCAAGACACGGCGCCCCCTGCGGGGGCGATGTGGCCGGAGCGCGAAAGCGCGTAGCCCCGAAAAGCGCGGTTTTCGCCTGCCTATGGCAGGTGAAAATGCGCCCGACAATGAAAAAAGAGCCTCTGATACTATGTTGAAACCATGTAAAACCTTGAATCCTCCCGAAACCGGAATCGCTGTCTGGACAACTCTATTAAAAAATCAATTCTGCTTGTTCGACATATACGCCGCCCCGCTGACCGGCAGTTTTGCGATTATATTAAGCCTAAGCACCAGCGGCAGGCTGTTATTTGCCCGCAACGTCATTACTTTAAATGTGGAAGGAATAAAAACCTCAACGTTATTTCCCTCGCGCAAATTTCTTTTAACGCCGCCCTCGCCCAATGCTTTTAGTATCGCCGGTAAAAGTTGAAGCGGTGAATCATCAACTATAATTTTTACATTTGGTGATGTAAATTCCGGATCTATCCAAGAAAAAATTATTACAGGAACTCTGTTTTCCGTGCCGCTATATAAAAAAGTATTTGCCGGACCCCAAAGAGTTATGCAGGAAAGTTCGTTTATCGGATAGTTGTCGTTCAAACCTTTGAAAACACAAGTAGCCTTACTGCCGCCGCTCCGCAAACCTTGTTCAAAAAAATCCCTCATCCGCACGGCAACTATTTCGTTAGATATTATCAGAATCGATTTCTCGCCGTCCGCCTTAGCGGCAAGCGAAAAAGTTTCCGCCTGTCTCGCGGAAAAAAATGCCGCGCATAAACCGGCGCGGTAAAAATCGGCGGCCTCGTCCTCTTTTATAAAAAGCAACGCGCCGCCCCCTTCGGCAGGCGGCGCGCCGGCGGGCGTGATATTCTGTCCGGACATTACTACCGCAGGTGTTCTAGGGTTTTGCGCCGCGTAACGAAGCGCCGCGTCATAGTAACGATATGGAAAAACGGCCGCCGCGAGTTTGCGCCCGGCATCTTGCACGGCAAAAACTACCGCGTCAATCTCCGCGTTTTCTGATATACGCACTAATCTGACACGCCTAAAAAGCCGGACACTCATTTCTATACGTTTAAGATGTTCACGGCGGATCCCGTACACCGCGCTGAAAACATCATCTGTAACAACGACAACGGCGGGGCGCGTCATAAAAAGAACGGCGCCTAACAACAGAAATAAAAGAAAGCCGTAAACCGGTACTGTATCAAAATACGTTTTCTCTAGGTGGGTCATTCACTCAAAACCGCGCCGCCCGCGGCTGAACCTACCATGCGGGCGTAGCGGGCAAGACAGCCGTGTGTTACTTTTGGCGGCGGCGCTGACCATTCCCGCCTGCGTCTTGCCAGTTTTTCATCACTTACAAGCGCTTTGATGCTTCGCGCCGGTATATCTATGGCAATACGATCGCCTTCCCGCAATAAAGCTATCACTCCGCCGCAGGCGGCTTCCGGCGACAAATGGCCTATAGCCGCGCCGCGGGAAGCTCCTGAAAAGCGTCCGTCCGTTATCAGCGCGACTTTATCGTCAAGACCCATACCGGCAAGCGCCGATGTGGGGCCTAGCATTTCTTTCATACCCGGACCACCCCGCGGCCCTTCGTAACGTATCACAACAACGTCGCCGGCATTGATTTTACCACTGGTTATCGCGTTAAAAGCCTCGTCTTCTCCGTCAAATACACGCGCCGGCCCTTCGTGTTTTAACATTGAGGGCGCTACCGCGCTCTGTTTAACAACGCATCCGTCCGGAGCAAGGTTTCCCCACAGAGCGGCAAGTCCTCCTGTCTCCATATACGGATTATCAATCGGACGGATTATATCAGTATTCTTATTTTTAGCGCCGCGAACCGCGTCTCCCAATACGCCGTACACTGTCAGCGCGTCAAGGTTTAGCAAATTCTTTTTTGAAAGTTCGTAAAGAACCGCGGGAATACCGCCTGCCGCGTGTAAATCCTCGATAACTGAAGATCCGGCGGGAGAAAGACGGCACAAATTCGGTGTTGCCGCGCTCACTTTGTTTAATAGTTCAAAATCAAGGCGAAAACCGGCCTCACGCGCTATCGCGGGCAGGTGAAGCGCCGTATTTGTCGAACATCCAAGGGCCATATCAACGGTAAGCGCGTTCATAAACGCTTTTTCTGTTAGAATCGCACGCGGACGTATGTCTTTTTTCAATACTTCCATTACTTGCAGGCCGGTTTTTTTCGCAAGGCGTATTCGTTCAGCCATTACCGCGGGACAGGTACCGTTTCCGGAGAGGGCAAGTCCCAGCGCTTCCGTTACGCAGTTCATAGAATTAGCGGTAAACATTCCTGAACAGGAGCCGCAACCCGGACAAGCTATATTTTCCAGCTCATGCAGTTCTTCTTCGCTCATTTTGCCGGAAGCGACTGCTCCGACCGCCTCGAACATCGTGGTAAGTGTAAGCGCTTTGCCGTCTTTGCGGCCTGCCAGCATGGGGCCGCCGGAAACAAATATGGACGGCAGGTTTAGTCTTGCCGCCGCCATTAACATTCCGGGTACTATTTTGTCGCAGTTTGGAATGAACACCAGTGCGTCAAACTGGTGCGCGGCGGCCATACATTCAACAGAATCGGCGATGAGTTCCCGCGTTACCAGCGAGTATCTCATTCCTTCGTGTCCCATGGCTATGCCATCGCAAACGCCGATTACAGGAAAGCGAACAGGTACTCCGCCCGCCATTCTTACTCCGTCAGCCGCCGCTTTCGCGACGTTTCCTAAATGGATGTGTCCGGGTACAATTTCGCTTTCGCTGTACGCAATTCCAACTAGCGGGCGTTCCAATTCTTCATCAATGAACCCTAACGCCTTGAATAATGAACGGTGGGGCGCGCGCGGCGTTCCCTTTTTTACGGCATCGCTTTTCATTTTAACTATACTATTACGCCGCCCCTCTTCAGTCAAGGCGGCGGCCAACCCATGCAGAAAACATCGGTGCTTAACCCTAATTCCCGTGCTGTTGCCCGTATTCCGGTTTATCACGGCTTTGGGAGGGTGTCTATCCCTTAACTTGTTGACAGCAGGGCTTCTGCATTTACTTTCCAAAGAGAACAGTAAGCATGTAGTCCGGGTTCATAGCGGCGGTGAACCGTCTCTTTGGACCCGTCATCTTTCGTTTTTTCCCGGAAGGCCGCGGGT
>JAITDS010000236.1 GCA_031282435.1 Spirochaetaceae bacterium | reverse complement strand
CGCCAAATAAAAAATGGTAGTAGACCCCACGGTTAAATAATTTCCTTACAGAACGAACCACTTAAATAATTTCAACGCCTACAAGATACCTCGCGGCTTGCCGCGAGGTGGTTCATTTTACTAGGGCCTTTATCTCCTGTCAACGATTTTTACCCGCTACCGAAATTATGGCGCAATACGCCCTTGACAGTGAGCCGGCGATATAGAATACTGAAAGTAGTTTAGTTTTGGAGGTATGTCCGTGGGATTGGGGATCACGGTGAATATAAAAAAACTACGGCCTTGCGCCGCGAAGCCAAACTATGAAACGTCCGGCGCTTCAGGGATGGATGTCCGCGCCTGCCTTGACGCGGAAGTGCTTATACCGGCCGGCGGGTCGGTTGCGATTCCGACCGGACTTGCGTTTGAAATCCCCTCCGGTTACGAGATGCAGGCGCGTCCTCGTTCAGGACTTGCGCTCAAACACGGAATTACGTTGCTTAATTCACCCGGAACCATAGATTCCGATTACCGGGGTGAGCTTGCCGTCATTTTAATAAATTTAGGCGAGGAAGATTTTACAGTGCGCCATGGCGATCGTATCGCGCAGCTTGTCTTTGCGCCGGTTGTACGCGCCGATTTAGTCGAAACCTTTACTCTTTCAGAGACGAAAAGAGGGGGCGGGGGTTTTGGTTCTACAGGTATATGAATACAAACCCGTTAAAAAGCAGAGTATCCGGAACGATATTCATGTATATGCTCAAAGAAACATTATTTTCTTTTTTTGTTGCTTTTTTATTTTTCTTTATAATATTTTTTGTCAACCAACTGTTGCTTTTGGCAAAGGACATCCTTTCAAAAAAAGTTCCGTTTGAACAGGTTTCACTGCTTATAATGTATTCGATTCCGGGTGTTGTCGCCCTGTCAACGCCGTACGGTACGCTGCTTGGTACGCTTATGACAATAGGACGAATGAATACCGACAATGAAATCCTTGTAATGCTGTCCTCCGGCCTGTCATATAAAAATATATTTTTACCAACTCTGATGGTGGGCATTTTTGTTTCGCTTGTTTCATTCGGAGTAAACGACATACTGCTTCCCGCCGGCACAATTGAATTTTCAAAACTGTACCGCCGCATAATGGCGTCTACACCGGCGCTTGAATTAGAGGCCAATTCCGTTAAAGAGTTTAAGGGGACAATGGTAATTACCGGAAACATATCCGGACGCAGAATATCCGATCTTATTATACTCGACAAAACAACGGACGGCGAACGGCGCGTTATCATGGCAAAAAACGCCGAATTCATTGACGCGGGAGACGAGGGACTTCGCCTTGATATGGAAAACGCTTTTATTCAATCCACAAAAGAAAGCGTCCACAATGATTATGATTACGCCAAAAGCGGACAACTTAGATACCGTATTAATCAGAACGATTTTATAGAATCCGTATCCACAATAGGACCGCGCGAGATGAGTTCACGCGACGTGCTAAACGAAATAAAAGATAAAGAAGCCACATTGAATTCCACGCTGTTTGACCGTTACAACAGAATGTTAAGCGTCGAACTTACGTTGGAAAACGCGCTACGCGGAGGCGTTCAGGGATATTCATGGCCGCAGCGGTCATCATATACCCAAAATTTTATGCGCGAATACCAGCTTACAGCCTCGCTTAAAGCCGACCGTATACTTTCAATATGGCGGCTTGAGTTTTATAAAAAATTTTCCATACCGTTTGGTTCGTTTTGTTTTATTTTTTTGGCGGTTCCACTGGGACTTTTGGCAAAAAAAAGCGGTCAAACAGTCGGTTTTATTTTAGGAATAATAATATCAATTATATATTGGGCGCTTTTGTTAGGCGGGCAAAACATGGGCATAAGACTTGGTTACTCTCCGTTTTGGACAATGTGGCTGCCTAATATAATTACATTCGTTATAGGTTTTATCATGTGCGTTCAAAGGGTCAGGCGATGATATTAGACAGATATATGGTTAAACAGTTTATACCGGTATTCATATTCTCTTCTATCATGTTTATTACACTGCTTTGTCTTATTGATCTTTTTTTGAACCTTGTACATTATTTAAATTATGAAGCGCGGTTTTCGGAAATTATGCGCGCCAGCATTTATTATATACCAAAAAGTTTTTCACTGGCACTTCCTATCGCGCTTCTATTCGCGTCCGCTTATACTTTAGGCGATTTATCCGCCAGAAATGAATTAACATCAATCGTAACATCCGGTATTCCGTTTTGGCGCTTATCACTTTCGCTGATAGTAATTGGAGTAATAATGTCGGTGTTCGCGTTTTTTTTTGAAGATTATATTGTTATACCCACCTTCAAAGAAAAAAATATACTTACGCGCAGGCTGCGTCATCAGGAACAGTCGAAGAAAGATTCGAATATAGTTGTTAAAACAAATAATGGTAATCGTATTTATTCAGTTGATTATTATGACAGAGTCAATCAAACGATTAACGGTGTAAGCATAGTTGAACGCGATACCAACGGCAATTTTATACAGCAAATACGCGCCGCGTCTGCCAGTTGGAACGGGGAATACTGGGTTTTTAACAATGCTTATGTTTACGAATGGGATGACCGTCTGCTTCGCGTTCATAACCTTCCCGCGATAGTTACAAATTACACTGAAACTCCGGAAATATTCAGCAGGAGCTCGGTTGCCGCGGCGGATTTATCCGTGCGGGACGCCGCTTTACTGGTAAACGATTTGCGGCAGGCCGGACTGCCTTATGCCGAGGCGCAGGCGGATTACTATCACCGCTTTTCTTTTTCCGCAGTGTCTTTTATTGTCATAATACTTTCCATTTCGATGGGCGGGCGCTTTAGAAAAAATATTATGCTAATGAGTCTCTTAACAAGCCTTACTATAGCCGTCGTGTTTTACATAATGGAAATGCTCAGTATGATGCTGGCGACACAAGGCTACATAAAGCCTCTTATAGGAGCGTGGTTTCCGGTGGTGTTTTTTTCTATACTTGGTTTAACGCTTGTTGTACACGCAAAAACATAAGGACAGCGATGTTTATTATTAAACATAAAGATATGGAAACTCAGGCTAGAACGGGAACATTGCGCCTTCCGCACGGAGACGTATCTACACCCGTATTTATGCCTGTTGGAACCAACGCCACGGTTAAAGCCCTTACAAATGATGATCTTTATGAAATAGGGTTTGAAATAATTTTATCAAATACATATCATTTATATCTTCGTCCGGGTATGGATATAATAAAAACGACAAGTAGCGGCCTGCATGATTTTTCCGGCTGGCGCCGCAATTATTTAACTGATTCCGGCGGGTTTCAAATATTTTCTTTATCCGCGCTACGTAAAATAAGCGAAGAGGGAGTCAAATTCCGCTCCCACATAGACGGTAGCGAGCATCTCTTATCGCCGGAAAAAGTTGTGGATATACAGGTTATACTAAACAGTGATATACAAATGCAGCTTGACGTATGTACAAGCTACGGAACGCCTTACAAAAAGGCTTTGCAGGCGCTTCACACAAATAACGGGTGGCTGTCGCGCGCCAAACAAAGATGGCTTGAACAACGCTCGGAAGGTTACGCCGGAGAATTCTTCGCTATAACGCAGGGAAATTTTTATAAAGACCTTCGTGAAATAAGCGCCCGCGCGGTCATAGACGCTTCCCCTTCCGGCATAGCGATAGGCGGGCTTTCCGTTGGAGAACCCCCAGAATTATTCGCCGAATACATATCGTTTACCGCCGCGCTTCTTCCTTACGATAAACCACGTTATGTAATGGGAATAGGCACTCCCGATTACATTCTTTTGGCGATAGAAAACGGCGTGGATATGTTTGACTGCGTTCTGCCAACCAGACTCGCCCGTAACGGACAAGCCTTGACGCGCTATGGCCCGCTCTCGCTCAAAAAACAGAATTATGCGTTTGATACGCGGCCCATAGACGAAAAATGCGGCTGCAAAGTTTGTAAGAATTATAGCAGGGCGTATATGCGCCATCTTTTTAAGTCGCGGGAAATACTTTTTTCTATGCTGGTAAGCTATCATAATCTCTATTTTTTACACGGCATGATTAAAAACGCCCGCCACGCGATAGAGGATAACTGTTTTGCAAAATACAAACGTGAATTTTTAAAAAATTATTACGAGGCGGGACAGGAATGAAAACCGTATATTTTGCGTTTTTATTATTTTTAGCCGCCGCGTTTTTTCTTGCCGGAGAAACGCCGGAGGAAGACGCGGTATCCGCCGAGGAAACAAGACTTAGGGAAATAATAAAATACGGCACGGATAATGAAATATCGGATTTAATAAAAAAATTACGCGCCGATAAAATTGAATCGTTGGATGAAGATATTTTAACGCTCGCGAAAAAAACAAAAAATCAAAATATAATACTTGGAGTTTTTTCTTTCTTTAACGAGCGCGCGAAAAGCGGCTTGGAAGAAACCGCTATGACAATTCTCGAAGACCGGGAAAGCGAAACGCCGCAGAAAATAAGCGCCGCGCTCGATTATCTTGGCGCGTTAAAAGATAAAAAAGCGCTCCCTGTCATTACAGATATTATTTCTTCGGACGATTCCAGATTTGACAATGCCGCAATTAGAGCGCTTGGAAAAATAGTTTATTCCGGTACGGATGCGGAAACCGGCTCTTCCGGCGCGCCGGCTGACGAATTAAACTCGCCGCCTTCCGCCGAGTCCCATGACACGGCCTCTGCGGGTACGGATACGAGCGCTGAGAGCGATTTGTCCGCAGATAATAATTTATCCGCGGAAGTCGGCCTGTCACCGGAAGGTGATTTGTCCGGTCCGCCGGATACCGCGCCAGAAGAATCCGGCGGCATGGCGAAGATTACAGAAATATTGATTGACTATTACAACAACCGTAACCCTAGCGAGGACAACCGGCAGGCTATAATTTCCGCCATAGGCGGCAGCGGCGGCGAGGCGGCCGTGCCTTTTTTGCTGGAAATTATAAATGATAATGAACAGAGTACGCCGATCCGTATGTCCGCCTTAGAATCCGCCGGCAAACTAAAAGATGCCGCGGCGCTTGATTCTATATTCGCGTCCGCCGGTTCCGGCGATCCTAACATACGTTTCGCGGCAATTACGGCTTTAGGGTATTTCGACGGCGAGGCGGTTGACAAGGCAATCCTTGAAGGTTTCCGCGACACTTATTTTAAGACACGGCTTGCGGCGGTACGCTCCGCAAAAAAACGGCGGCTTAAAGAAGCCATTCCCTATCTGCGTTACCGCGCCGAAAAAGACGAAGCCGCCGCCGTTAAAGAAGAAGCGGTTTCGGCGCTTGGCGCTTTTAATAACGAAGAGGCGGACAAGGCTGTCCTTGCGATTTTTAACGACGCGAAAAACGGCGATTCGCTACGCTCACTGTGCGCCGTGACGCTGATAAAAAACAACGCGGACGCATACGCCGAAAACATTATCGCGAAGCTTGACGAGGCAAAGGCAAAAAAACAGACGGCTCTGTACAAAGGTTTATTAAAGGCGCTCGGTTCAGCAAAAACCGCCAAAGTGGAAACCCTTACCGCCCGTCTTTTTGCTTCGAATGACGTTGTTGAAAAATTTTACGCCCTTGACATGACGGCAAACAACCGTTTTACGGCTTTCAAAAGCGAAGTGGAAAAACTAACTCAAGAAAAAAACGCCAGCCTTGCCCGCCGCGCAAAAACAACACTAGATAAACTCGGCTGATTAAGTTTTAATAGAGTTAGGCGGAAACATCGAGTTTTAGCAAGACCGGCAAAGTTTAGCCGCTATGAGCGGACGCAAACTTTGTTTAGTTAAAAGGCCGTTATGTTTGGCCGCTTGCCATTTACAGGCGCGGTTTACGCTGAAAACAGGCTCAAGTCCGGTTATAAAGGATGTATCTAATGAAAAAATATTTTATTTTATTTTTATGCGCGGCGCTTATTCTTGCCGCGTGCATTAGCCTTAAAAGTCTTGCGGTATACGAACCCGGAATATGGGAAGGCGAGGGTGAAGGCTATAACGGAACAATACGGCTTCTTGTGGAAACGGATTCTTCTTCTATCATTGATATTACGGTTTTGGAACAGAACGATGATGCCATGATAGGCGGCGAGGCTATATCGGAATTAAAAGAATTTGTGTTGGAAACAGATTCTACAGATATAGACGCGATAAGCGGCGCTACGCAGACCAGTGAAGGCTTTATTAACGCGGTAGACGACGCCCTGTTGAAAGCCAGAATGAAAAAGTAAACATTGCGGCGATATTCACTGATAATTTGGCTTATTACGGTGATTCTAAGCGCCGTAAATATTGACGCGCAGCAGAAAACTTTGGGTGTGGTTAAGTTTCCGGTCTCGTCTCTTGATACTGTAGATGTAGAAAACGCCGCGCGAATAAGGCTTATAACGTCAAAGAATATCGGCCTTTCGAAAAATTTATCCGTAATCCCCATTGACGTGTTAGACAGGTTTATAGAAGAGCATGAAGTATCCATACTCAAATTGTACAGCCTGCGGGAAATGGAAAAAATCCCAATAAGTTTTGTTCAATATTTAGTAACAGGATTTATCAGCGTTGAAGAAAAAGCATACCGCGTTAAAATAAATTTGCTGGATTTAGAAAAAAAAGAATTTTTATTCAGCGAAGAGGCGGTGATAGATAATAAAAACGAAAATACTTTTTGGAACGGCATTAAAAATCTTACAGATATGTTTCTCGAAAAATTAAACAATACCATATTTGTACAGGTTGTCGAAGTTGAAAAAACATACAATATAGGAGATATTGGTCCGGCGGGCGGCCTTATATTTTATGCAAAAAGCGCTTATGTGGACGGCTGGCGCTATCTTGAAGCCGCTCCGCCGGAAACGGAATTCAGCGCGCCTTGGGGACTGGAGTTTGAAGGCGCTATACTCCCTAATTCCTTGAATACAAACGCCGCTGTAGGCTCCGGACGAGGCAACACGGAAAATTTTATCGCTAATATGTACATATTTGAAAGCAAATATACCCCGCTGCTCGCGGCCACAGGATGCCGCGCCCTCAATTTTGGGGGATATACAGACTGGTTTTTACCGTCAAAGGACGAACTCATGTTTATTTACTCGAACCTCGCCTCGCGCGGACTTGGCGGTTTTCGGGGAGACGCATACTGGTCATCGACGGAAAGCTCTTATGAATACGCCTGTTTTCAAAGTTTCCGTGAAGGAAAACAATTTTTTAACGGATACAAACCGGCGCCTCTCTCTGTAAGAGCAGTCAGGGCGTTTTAACAGAGCTTCAGAAACTCTGTTAAAAAACAGCAAAATGCGGAGCATTTTGTAAAACTTGTTCGATAAGCAGCTTGCTTATCGAACAAGCCCGATATTATCGCCTATCCATCCATAGATAAGGTCAAGTCTTTTTTGTATTGTCGAAGGAATATCGGCGCGTTTATCCGCGAAATCCGCCGCGTTTACACAGGTCAATCCGTATATTAAAACCCCTTCTTTGATAGATTCAATATAAAGTTGTATAAATAGATTTTCAGCTTTTATAATAGGTATAAATAAATAATTTATGCTTTTAAAATTAGTAAGCGAATACCAGATACCGCCTCCGTCTGTTTTTATTTCAGCGCGGTAATAGCAATTACCAAAATTAACATCCTGTACCATTATAAAAATGGTTTCCGATTTAGGCACAGACAACGCCGGCGGCGGATCATTTTGTTTTTTTAGATCATTTTTTCCCGCTATTCTGGAAGCCTCTTCGAATAAAACAGTCCGTTTGCCGCGTGTACTGGAAAAATATTCCCTGCCCCGCAAGGTATGTATTTTACAAAGGGCGTTGTAAATATCAAGTTTTGACACATATTTATCATCTTTTTCTTTTAATATTAAAAGATTTTCGATTATATATGCCGGATTAAACCCCGCGCGCTCTACGCTTATACCGTCAACGGGTTTTATAGTCAATGCCGTCTTAGCCGCATTATTAACATTAATCGAATTTGAATACGCGCTGGCACGGGCTTTTTTTAATACGACTTCGTTTATGTTTGGAAACAATTCTTCCACGCCTCGTCCGCTCTCGGCAAACAGTAAACCCGAAATAAAAAATATATGCAAAACATAAAGTTTTTTTTTCAATCTATTAACCTATTCAACAATATAGTTCCCTATTAAATCTATTAAACCGGAATCTCAGGCGGTTAATACGCCCCTTTATGCTCAAGCACGACCCCCACCGTTTTGTATAATATCCATATATCAAGCCATATAGACCAGCTTTGTAGATAATATGTATCTAGTGAAACCCTGTCTTTATAATCGGTATCGGAACGGCCTGAAACCTGCCAAAGACCGGTAATACCGGGTTTTACTGAAAATATACGCTGAAAATCATCCCCGTATTTTTTTATTTCATCTTCAACAATAGGACGCGGCCCTACAAGACTCATGTCGCCTTTAAGTACATTTATAAGCTGCGGAAATTCATCGAGACTTGTTTTTCGCAGAAAAGCGCCAAACTTTGTAACACGCGGATCATTTTTTAATTTCCGCGACATTTCCCATTCACGCCGCGCGTCAGGATCAGTTTCCAATAATTTTTTCAGACGCTCCGCCGCGTCAATAGACATAGTTCTGAATTTGTAAGTTTTGAAACATTTGCCGTTTTGCCCTATTCGTGTTTGTGTATAAATAGCTTTACCCGGAGACGTAATGCGTATCACGGCGGCAATTATCAACATAAAAGGCAGAATTACAATTCCGCCCAATATAACAATGGTAATATCCAAAGCGCGTTTAATAGCAAGATTCCAGCCTATTTTTAGACGCTGCGTTGTGGCGAGTCCCAGAATTCCGTCAAAATCACGCGCCGACATCCAGATACTAGTCATTCCGAAAAAATCGGGTATCAACACATTGTATCTAAACGCGGAAACTGAATAATTCAAAAGGCGCACCAATTCTTTTCGTTTAATATTATTTATAGCGACAATCGCCATTTTAATATTGAAACGCTTTACAATTTGCGGACCAAGCGAAGTATCGTGAATAATCGGTATACCCCGGTAATTTCCGCCTGTAGCCTCGTCATCATCAAGAATTAAAACAGGCACATAACCAAGAGAGCGATTATTCAGCAGTTTGTCCGTAATAAGCCGCCCCGTGTAACCGCCGCCGTATATTACAGCCGGTATTCCGCCCAGTTTTGTCTTACTTAAAATCGTACGCATCATAGAGCGGCATATAAGTATTATCAATGTTGAAAATAAAAAACCGATAAAAAACGCCGCGGAAATAATGTCAAGCGCCTTATCATTTACATAACGGGAAAGTATCACCCCTCCGTGCGATATTAAACTAGCGTTAAAAATACGCCGCAGTTCCTCGGCGGGAGCGAGCGATACGCCGGGGTACAACGCAAAAACATAGAAAACAAGAATAAACACAGGCAGATAAGGCCAGTAAGTAATAAACGAGCGAAAGTTTATCGCAACAGGATCATACAAATTCACGAAAAAGAAACCCGCGCCAAACGAAAGCATAACTCCGGCAAGATCCGCGATAACCATAGCGGTAGCAGTAAGAGTTGAACTTGTATGCGTAAAACTTTTTTTATACCGGTTTTCGAAGTCACTCAACGTCATCATATAATTATCCGTTATCCCGATGTTTTTTTCAATGCGGTGTCCGTTCTCACCGGCAATTCCTGTTTCAGATATGAAAAACATCTCGATGGGTACGAACCGGTTTACGCCGGTAGGTGTTTGCGGAAATCTTTTAGTTGCTAAAGAAACCGGCGCTGAAATCGTTAAAACGGGATTGCGAAGCAAATTATGGCGAAAAGCGCGGTTTTTGCCTGCCACAGGCAGGCAAAAATACGTCCAAAATGAAAAAGCGTGGTAATAAGTCTTTAAATAACGGGATTGTTCAATAACCCGGTTGCTTATCGACTCGCAAAATGCTCCGCATTTTGCTGTTTTTTAGCGCTTGTTGGCCAAGTCGTGCATGGCTTGCAAAAACTGAAGTTTTTGAACAACTCTAATGTAAAATTTTAAATTTTCCAGAAACCGGAATCGCTGTCAGGGAAGCAATTCCGCATGATAATAGACTTGTTCGCCGGTCCGGAAACCTGCGGGTTTGGTGGCGTCCTGAAATTATTGGTAACTACCCGACATCTTTGCTATTGGGGAACCAAACCACCGCCGGGACGGGGGCGTTGCGGGGGCCGCGCCCCCGCAGAGGGGGGTAGCGTAAGACCAAACGTAGGGAGGTATGGACGCGCCGTAGGCGCGGGCATATCGACCGGAGTGCGGGGCTGTAGCTAGGGGGGAGACTTCCCCCCGCTGAATAGTTACAACAAGTTTAGCGCATTACCGCGGGTTTCCGACCTATTCTACTGCGTAACCGTTTCCGCGCCACGGACATCCATGACTTTAAGCGACTCAAGCGCCAGATAAATATAAGGGTAGCCGTCCTCATCATAGGAGTCCAGTACGCCGATCGCTTCCACCCAGTCGTTATCTTTCGGATATCCGCCGCTGCTGTCCGGCCAGCTTACTTCAAAACCCGCGGTTCCGTCGTAACCACAGCAGCCCGGTCCATAGCGTAAAACAAAGCAGTAGGATTTATCGACTCCAACGTATTTATCAGTTTTGAATAAACCTTCTAGCTTTATCTTGCGCCCCATATATTCATCCGGATTCAGGTAAATATCATTAGTCTGAGCGATAAACAATTTTTCTTTTATTTCAAGAAGCGGCTTGCTTAATACCGCCGCATTTTCCGTCTGCTGAATTTCAGCCTGTACGTTTTTATGCTTGCAGGCCGGAATAAACGTCATAAATAATACTAATACAGCCAAAAAAACGAGTTTGTTTTTCACGATACACCTCCCGCCGGAGAAAAACGGCGTTTAACTTTTACAAGTGTGAAATTTATAGCGGTAAACAGCAGAAAAGTCAATATATTAAGGATAACGACACTCGCGCCTGTTGGCACGGCGTAAAGATACGAGATTACCAAGCCTATAAAATAGCATACGATAGAAACAACGGCGCCGCATAACGTTACCATTTTGAAAGTCTTACACAAACGCATAGATGTTAAAGCCGGAAAAATAATCAAGCTTGATATTAATAGAGCGCCCATCATACGCATTCCTAAAACAATTGTAATAGCCGTTAAAAGAGCGATAACCATGTTGTTTAATCCTGTATTTATGCCGCAGGAACGGACAAAGGTTTCGTCAAACGTAATTGAAAAAATAGTATTGTAAAAAACAATGAATAGTAACAGCACTAAAATTGAGAGTGTTATGGAAAGTATCACGTCGCTTTTTGTCATTGCCAGAATACTGCCGAAGAGATAATTACATACGTCCGTATTCATTCCGGTTGTCTGTGAAATTATAACAACGCCCACCGCAAGAGCGCCTGTAGAAATCATCGCTATAGCGGCGTCTCCTTTAATTTTACTGTTTTCACTTAAACGCAGCAGCAAGAAAGCCGCCGCTACCACTATTGGTATGGAAACCGCAAGCGGCGCGAGGTTTGCCGCTGTCGCTACCGCTAAACTGCCAAAACCTACATGAGAAAGCCCGTCGCCTATCATTGAATAACGTTTTAATACAAGACTTACTCCCAACAGCGCCGCGCACAGTGAAACTAAAAGTCCTACAATAAAGGCGCGCGCAAGAAAAGAATACGAAAACATTTCTGCTAAAGTTTGTATCATTTTTGTTCCCTTAAAAATATTTTTCCGATGTCGCTGTTTATATAATCTTTTACACTTCCAAAAAACAACTGCTTTTGCCATAGGTGTAGAATTTTATTCGCGTATTTTATCGCGGCGTTGATATCGTGTGAAACCATGATAATAGTTATCTTCATCTCGCGGTTTATTTTTTCAAGCAGGGAATACAAATCCTGAGCCGCCAGCGGGTCTAGTCCCGCCGCCGGCTCGTCAAGGATTAGAAGTTTTTCCGTAGCGCACAAAGCCCTCGCCAGCAGCACCCGGCGTTGCTGTCCGCCCGACAGTTCTCCAAAACAGCGTTTCGCAAGATTTTCTATTCCTAGTTTTTCCATGTTTTGCCGGGCTGTTTTTTTGTCGGCGGCATTATAGAACGGGAAAAACTTTTTTTTCCCTATCAAGCCGGAAAGCACGACTTCCTCCACTCCCGCCGGAAAATTTTTTTGCGCCGCCGTCTGCTGAGGCAGATATCCGGTTCTTCCTCGCAGCGTCTTGTCAATTTCAAGGATGCCGGACGCCGGTTTTATAATTCCAAGCAGACCCTTAACAAGCGTGCTTTTTCCCGCGCCGTTTTCACCGGCGACGCATATATAATCCATATAATCAATAGAAAAATTAAGGCCGCGAAGCACGATTTTATCATCATAGGCATAGCAAAGGTCACGGCAATAAAAAATGGTATTCATAATACCTCTAAACAATTCATTTTTACTATCGTAACGTTTAATATGTCAAATTAACAGTGGTTTGGCGACAGGGCGGGCGTGTTCTCTACGGGATATTGGACTTGCCGCCAGGTACTGATCTTTTGGTAATGTGCTAGTATGAGTAAAGCGCCTCTGGCGCAGGAAGAGGCGGGGAAAAACCCCGCCGACCGGGGGAAAAAACGGAAGCAAACGGCATCTTCCGGTGGACGAGGCGGGGGTACCGTTGGCGCCGGTGGTAAGCGGAGCTAACCGCCATGACGTATCCCGACTTGAAGCGCTGCAGGATTCTTTTCAGGTTGAGCGGCCTGATATTTTTGAGACCCCTCAGCATTTATGTCTTGACAAGGGGTATAGCGGGGGCAGGCCTTAGAGATTGTTGTGCTACGCGGGTTTATCCCCCATATCAAGAGTCGCGGGCAAGAAAACAGCACAATCCTGAGTATAAGGCACGCCGATGGATAGTGGAATCTGCCCACTCGTGGATGAACCGTTTTCGCAAGATACCGGTTCGTTTTGAAAAATTAGAGGGTCTTGGCTTGCTTATGCTCGCGTGAGCCTTCATCGCTTTCCGTAAAGTATTTGTTATTTAGGGACAAGCCCTTAGTCGGGTGAATTATTCGTGCGCGGTTTATCAAAGAGTTATGAAATTAAAACAGAGCATGAGGAAATATGTTTATGATTTCGCGGTTCCATACGTTACTTAAACGTTTTTGAACACAGGTTCTTAGAACCCTTACGCGTTTACTTAAACCGCAGACCTTTTTGCGAAAAACGGACGGCAGGTGGCACGGCTAAAGTCAACGCCGCCGCGTGTCGAGCAGAGGCGGAAGACTCCATAAGCCAAAGGGCTTTTCATGCTGAACGCGGGACAGAAAAGCCGCCGGCCAGTGTGGTTGGATTTAACGCGGATACGGACACTCTTATATTTTAATTATTATCCCATGTCCGTTTAAATTATGAATTATAATACGGTCTTTTTTATTCGCAGTGGGG
This sequence comes from Spirochaetaceae bacterium, assembly GCA_031282435.1. Classification (GTDB taxonomy): domain Bacteria; phylum Spirochaetota; class Spirochaetia; order Treponematales; family Breznakiellaceae; genus JAIRMY01. The sequence goes on along the minus strand of JAITDS010000236.1, from coordinate 142 downwards.
TCTAATACCCCGCCCTTTAGGGCGGTTCGAGTTGGCAACGCCAAATAAAAAATGGTATTAGAGCCCACAGTTAAATAATTTCCTTACAGAACGAACCATGTAAATAATTTCAACGCCTACAAGATACCTCGCGGCTTGCCGC
>JAITDS010000197.1 GCA_031282435.1 Spirochaetaceae bacterium | reverse complement strand
TCCGTTACGCCCTAAAAAACAAGGCGTTTACACGGGTTTTTCAGGCCATCGATAATGCTCTATCCCTCCTCCCGCTCCCTATCCGCATCCTTCACTCGGACAACGGCAGCGAGTTTATTCGCAGTGGGGGTCTAATACCCCGCCCTTTAGGGCGGTTCGAGCCGGCAACGCCAAATAAAAAATGGTATTAGACGAGTTTGCGCCGCAAACCTCCACAGTTAAATAATTTCCTTACCCGATCGAACCACGTAAATAATTTCAACGTCTACAAAGATACCTCGCCGCAAACGCCGGTCTTCGACCTTAGGCGCGCTTGCCGCGAGGTGGTTCATTAACCATGCCCTAAAGCACCGGTGCCGGCGGGCAATTACGCCGCGGTACTTCTAGTTGCTAACGACCCATTCAATAGAAAACGCGCCGTCCCCGTAAGTTGCCGAAGTTTCGTTTGTAACGGTGGTAAAATCATTGGCAACATAGTTGGAGCCGCCGCCGCCCGATCCGGTTGCGCCGGCTGAAGCACTTTTAATAGCGTTGCCGCCCGCGTAACCTCCTCCGCCGCCGCCTGTGCCTTCCCAGTATCCGTCGTGGTTTCTGCCGTTTGCGCCTTTTCCATCATTGCCGCCATATATAACATAACTGTCGGGCGCATATTCTCCGTAGGCGTAAGTGGTGTTTCCGCTGACTGTCAAAAATAAAGTCCTAAGGCCGCTTGTCCCAATATCGCTGTACGGCGCGCTAAGAGGGGCGGCAAGAGTGTATGCTTGCGGCGAATCCGCTATTCTGCCCGCGTTGCCTCCACCTGTGCATATAGCCGGCTCGGGCTCCGGACCCGCGTTTCCGCCCCTTATTCCAGGCGCCGGACCATCGTTGTTAATCAATCTAGTTGAACTTGCCGCGCCGCCGCCGCCGCCCGCGACCAAAATAATGTCGCTTCCAGCAAGCTTGCTTTCGTCTAGCGCTTTCTCAGAACCATACTCGCCGGCGTAATATACCTCTGTCGCGCCGCCGCCGCCGCTGCCGGCTATTGATGTCTTGTAACTTGCTCCGCCGGAACCGCCGTTTGGCCAGCCGCCCGGCTTTACCGCCTGTTGGTTAACAGTATTGTCTCGTACAAGACTGTTGTTAATGGCATCCAGTTTTGCCACGCCGGCGCCTTCCCTGCCAACGCGAACTTTTATGACGTCTCCGGCGTTAAATTGTTTTTGCGCGACAACATGGCCGCCGTTGCCGCCGAAAACCGCGAAATTGCTTTTTGTCCATGTGTGTCCGCCGTTAGCTCCGGTAATTTCAATTTTGTATGTGCCGGATTTTACAATCGTTACGGAGCGCCAATTTTCAACACCGGACGGTATTTGAATTTTGCTTAAGGCAAAATCAAGACTTACATTTTTGTATACGGGATCGTCAAGCATTTTTTGCAGCTTAGTTATGGCGGCCTCCATATCTTCCGTATTAATATCAGTATACGTTATTGTTACTTTCATGTGCCGTGGGGCCACGCCTTCGGGCGGCTCTTCGCCCTCTGTAATTTGAACAGGCTCGTCGTTAGCATCAAAATATAAAAGGTTGCCGGCCTCGTCACATTCGTACTCTTCCAGTTCAACCTCCGCATCTACTGTCTTTCCATACATGGCGGCATAAGCTTCGTTTATGGCGTCGTTCAACGCTATCTCTTCCGTTGAAGTACCGCCGGAGCCTACAAGAAATTCGTCCGTGTAGAGGGCATCCACAGAATGCGAATTATCAAGCATTTGGGTTATCAAATATTCTATTTCAGCTTTTTTCTCCGCTGTTTCCGGATCATCCAGCCAGTCGGCTACAAAGGTTATGTAAGGGTTTTTGTTTCCTACAAGCATTTTGCTATCCGGGAATTTATAAGCGGCTGCGGCTTCAGCGCCGCCCTCAGCGGCCGCGGCGGCAATGGCGGCAAGTTCGATATCAGTAAAAATATGGGGAAGTTTAAATTCAAAGGTTTCGGGAAATATAGGATCGCCTTTTGTTAGGCCGCTTCCCGCAAGCGCCTGCTCGTTAAGTGAATATATCTTCCAGCCGTTAAATATAAGGCCGGCTATTTGCGGTTCTTTAAGTTTGCTTAAGTCGGCGTTATTCAGTGTATAGGTTACAGAAACGCCTGTAATTGTGTATTCCGGGCCGGTTTCTTCATTCGGGGTATCACTCGGAGTATCACTTTCCTGATTACCGTCCCCCCCCCCCCAGGAGTTCCTTCGTTGTTCGGTTGCCATTTGGGGCCAAATTGGGAAGAGTCCTCTATAAAGTTATAGTTAGGCGGCAATCCATGGGATATAAGCCATGTTTCCATTGTCATATCAGGATCCGTAAACTCCACTATAGGGTCTACCACAGGCGTACCTAGGCCTACAAACGCCAATTTAACTGAAGTGAAGTTACCGGGTCCGCCGTTAAACATCGCTAAAACCCCGTTCTGTGAAGTAGTGTCCTTCTTTTGTTCGCCGCCCAATGACAAAGCATCCTCGGCGCTGCCGCAGGAAACGGCCAAAACAAGCAGGCTTATAAGCGGTATAAGCCCCAAAAGCTTTTCCTTTTTCTTTTTTTTATTCATCACGAGCCTCCATTTAGACCCTGTTAAAATTGCCCCGCCCAACGACGAAGGATACCGCGTTGTTTTTAAAAACCGGCGGTACTGCCTATAATATACGCAAAAAAAGTCTAGGAAGTCAACCGCGCCGGAGGAGGTTTTACCGGAGTGGGTTTAATATCGGGAAGGCCGCCGCGCCGGGCGGTTCGCGTAAACTTGATGTTTTGAACAACTCTATTACATTTTTTCGCATATAACAATATATTCAAACAACATTGTATTCGCGGTTTTTCCCGATTCGTTTGTGGGCGAATTTCTACTCGGCATCGCCTTATTGTTCAGCGCTCTTTCATAGGTGATTAAATGTTTAAAATTATTTTCTTCAAATTTCTCCGCGATAAACTGGTCGGTTGGTAATTGGACGTTTTTTACCGTTCTATTTCCAACTACATAGATTGACTTTCCGCCTTTACAAATACTGTTCGCCACTTTGACAATAGAATTACCTAAATCACTATAAAATGCCGAAACATCACGCGCTCTTTTTTTATCCGCTTTATCAATCCGCGATATATAATCTGAGATTATACCGGTAGTAATATTCCGCGCGGGTTTTGTCCCGCCCATTAACATTCCGTCAATTTTTCGCGCGTAATCTATTCCGAGCCACTCATTAGATAAGGTCGAAAATTGCCCGTAAGCAACGGTTGTTCTGCTGTCCCCATACGGCGGGCTTGTTAAAACAACATCAAAATAGTTATCCCGCGGCTGGAAGCTTGAATGATAAACATCCACCGTTACATTATTTTCCAATTTTGGAAAATAAAAGTGTGAATAAAGTGAAAATATATCATCCCATTTCTTAAAATAGAAACTAACGGCATCCGGATTAAAGTTTAATAAATCATTTGGTTTCATACGGAATAATTTGAATTCATTATTTCTTGTATAGGAACATTCCCGGACGGTTTCTGAAAATGGAACTAAAAAGAAATTCCTGATACTTGTATCTTTTATTTTATCAATAAAATGCTTAATAAGCATTAACGCGCTGATAACATCTTTTGAAAACCAGTATTCAATATTCGTTATGCGCGGATGTGTCAATTTTTTTATATTGTTTTCATCTTTCATAAATTCGAAAAGATTATTTCTAAAATCTTTATGCGCTTTTTTAAGGCTGCTCAAATTAATTTTGGTAAATTTAGCTTTTGAGATTAGAACAGCCAAAGGATTAATATCAAATCCATGCATTTCAGAAAGTCCGTATTCTAGGCCGCTGGCAAAGGACGAACCCGAGCCGCAGTAAGGGTCAAGTAATTTTCCTTTTGCCGCATTGACTTCTTTAAGAATATCAACGCCGATTTGCGGCAGCATTGTCGCGGGATATTTATGTAAATTGGGATAAAGTGAGGCATAAGATTGCCCGGCATAGTCATATTTTGTATTTCTAATAACTTGGTATTTCATCATAACGCCTTATTAACAAAGTCCGGCAGGCTTGACAGTCTGGAAATGAAATCCGCGTCAACATTTTTAGCGATGAAAGACTGGTCGAAGAATTTAAACATTCCCCGGTGCTGCGGATTGTTAATTTCATTATAAAAATTCACAGTAGCAAAACATACTAACGGCATTTCTTTTGGATTGTAAGAAATGTTATATTTTTCTTTTAAAGAATCGTTTGACGCGGCTATTTCCATTAAGAGTTTCCATTTATAAGTCTGTCCCGCACGCTCGCGCAATGAAGTTTTTAGAGAAATAATCATACACTTCTTGAGAGTTTTTTCTTCGCTCAATGAATGAACCTCCTCGCCCTAAAGGGCGAGGTATCTCGTAAGCGTTGCCTGTTTTGACGAGGTTCGTTCTGTAAGGAAGTTATTGAACTGTGGGGATCTACTACCACATTTTTGTTGGCGTTGCCATCTCGAACCACCCTAAAGGGCGGGGTATTAGACCCCACTGCGAATAAATTACTAAATCACAATCCGGTTTTTGTGTTTCTCCATCGACATTAATAATAGATATTTCATCAAATGATGGAACTTCTGATTTTTTGCTTGTAATAAAAATATCCGGGCGGATATTTCCCAATTCCTTATTTTTAATGAAAATATAGAGTATTGCGGACGAGAAAGAATTACCCGCAATAGATTTTAACGCTTGCTTTTCATCTTTGATTTCGTTATGCGCTTTTCGCCCGGAAAGATATACATCGACACTGGACTTAGCCTCATTCAAAATTCTGAAAATTTCATCAAACGCTTTTTTATACGCGCTTTGCGGCTTATCTCCACTCTCGCAAACAAATTTTTCAATGAGTTCGATTGTTTTACGCATATACGGCGTTTTTAGTATGCCGTCTAATGTACTTTCTTCGTCTTTATCCAATTTGTACATAAAATATAATCTATCATATATTGGGTTTGTTCAATAAGCCGGAAGCCGGTTGCTTATCGAACAAGCCCCGCAAAATGCTCACGCATTTTGCGGTCTTTACAAGCGTATCCATGGTCGGGTATCCGGGTTTGGCGTTTTACGAAACGTGGTTGCGGTGTAAAACGATTACCGGATTGCTTTACCCTCCGGCGCTGAAAGTGCCGGAGGGATTGCGTAAAATCAAGGCACTTTAACGGCTTTGGTTTTTGGCCGCCGGGCTTCGCCCTGCGGCCAAAAACCGGAAAAGTCAAAACCGCTGAAAGCGGTTTTGACTAAGCAAGCGCGTATGCGCTTGCGGCGCGCAAGGGATAGAAGCGGAATTAAACAGGACGGCGCGCCGTCCTGTTTAATTGGAGCGGATAGCCCGGTCGCCGCATCGCGGCGATGCGCCCTAATAAACCTGATTTAAGGTTTGTACGGGAAACTGATGATAACAACGCCCGCTTGGCCGGCTGAGCCGCCGTTGCCCGTTTGAGCGCCGCCTTTACCGCCTGAGCCGGGAGTTGTACTGGCGGAACTAACGTTCTCGGCACCGGGGCCGCCTACGGCATACGTTACGTTGGAACCGGTATAATTAAACATTCTACCGCTCCCGCCATTACCCGACGAATTGCCGTCGCCGCCGGATCCTCCTCCTCCTCCTCCGGCTGTACCGGAGCTGCCTTTACCGCCGTTATAGCCTTGTCCCCATGTGCCGAAACCGGCGTTTCCTTGTATTGCGGCGCTGGCTGCTCCCCCGCCGCCGCCTGAGCCGCCGGTTGATCCGGCAGATTCTTCGGAAGTGGTGCCTTGACCTTTTCCGCCACCGCCGCCGCCTATGGCTTTCTCGCCGGCAAACAATGAATCACCACCGTTGTTGCCTTTAGTAATTGGACTAGTACCTTTAGTACCACTACCGTCGCCGCCTGAGCCGCCACTGCCGACCGTAACGGAATATGCGGTATTGCCGGTAATGGTTATAACTCTATCAATAAGACCGCCCGCGCCGCCGCCGCCGCCGCCATCGTTTGATCCGGCTCCTCCTCCTCCTCCTCCTCCGGCTACTATCAGCGCCTTTACTTCGCGGCTGCCGCTGCTGCTAAATTTAAAGGTTTTGTCTGTGCTGCTGGTAGTAAATACGTGTACTTCGTTAAAGCCGGTATCCGTCTCTACATAGGATGTCGTCCCGCCGGTCGCGTTTCCCGTTTCAGTGTCGCCTTTTCCTAGCCATTGCGCGTATATGTCTAAATTACCCGTTACCGTAGTGCCGCTTGTAACGGCGTTTCCGCTGCCGCGGGCGTTAAACCAGCCTTTCGCGACATAAGCTCTACGCGCCGGCAGTGGGGGTAATGCCGCGCCTATTGTTGAATTATGGCTCACTTTAATAGTTAGATACGGCGCATCGGATGAGCTTTCATTTTTGTAAAACTTAACGTCGTACTGCTTCAGCGCCCACTGCGCGTAGACTTGCACCGGATTCCCGCTGTAAGCGTCGATAACCGTGTATTTAACGCCGCCGTTTTGGTCATGGGTCCATCCCGTAAAATCGTATCCGGTTTTAACGGGCGTAATTCCGGTAAGGTCAAGGCTTGCCGGATAAGTTGATGTTCGTGTATTGGGGCTTAGCGGATTTCCGCCGTTGACATCCAGCGTGATTGTGTATGTCGCTGCCGTCCAGTGAGCATACAGCGCCGAAGGGTCTCCCCTGTAGCCGGTTATTTCGCCTATTCCGGTTGGCCCTCCGTACAGGGTTCCGCCGTCAGGGGCATCGTACCATCCGGCGAAGGTGTAATGCTCCCGTGAAGGGATATCCTCCGCCGTTAGGCTTAACGCGCCGCCGAATGTGGTGTTCTTGGTTTGTCTGATTGTCCCGTTGAGAAAGGCGCCGTTGTTAGAGTACAGCGTAAGCGGCATAGCGCCTTCTTCCCAGTCGGCGTGGAACGTATCGCCGTCTTGGGTCGGGGTGTACGGTTCAAAGGCTCCGTTTTGGATGTTTAACCATCCCATAAAGCCATAGTTGGTTTTTACGGGGATGTACGCGGGTTCGCGCGCTTGCGCGGGGTACGTTGCCGTAACGGTCTGCGTTCGCGGACTCGCTCCTTCGCCCGCGTCAAAAATTACGTTATATGTTATGCCGTCCCATTTGGCGTAAACTGTTTTATTCTCTGTCAATGGCGGCAGGGTTGATGCGTCATTGTAGGATTTATAGAGCGCCCCTTCCGCCGTGTACCAGCCTTTGAAATCATAGTGTTGTAGTTCCGGGTTATCGGGTTTGACGGGCGCCGTCTCGCAGTTTCCTGTTACGTTTAAGGGCTGGGGTTCCGTTTTGGGGTTTGGGTCGTCCGCCGGATAGTTGTAATCGAATTTCAGCGTGTATTCAACGGGCGTCCAATGCGCGTACAGGGTTTTTTCCGTTGTTATGGGTACGGCGGGGTTGAATTCCGCGCCGCCGGAGGCGTTTTCGTACCATCCGTCAAACTCGTAATAGGGGCGCTCGATTTTAGCGCTTGCTTCCGCGAGGTCTTCGGTTAGTCCTGTGGTATCTCCTCCGTTCTCGTTTACAACGGCTACTTTTATGGTTCTATAAACGCCGTCGTCTTTATCGTAGTTGTATCTAAGTGTTACGATAAGCATAGCGGTGGCCGGCGGTTCTCCGTTTTCGGAATAAATAACGTTCACTCTATAATTTTGGCTGTATTCTTCGCCGTCCGGCGCGGCGGCGCTTACGGTTATGGTTTTTGTTATGTAATTGCCTGCGGGCGCGGTAAACGCGCTGTTTACATCGCCTGTTATTTCCGCCTGTGTATTGTTCGGAGCGGCTGTTATTTGTATTTCTCTTTCCGTTACGGCAACGGATTGTGTTGGTTTGTTTTTATCAAGTTCTTTGATGTATTCCGCGTCCTCTCCTGATATTTTTAATTCTGAAAGCGAGAGGTCGGGGGCGCGTTTTATTATTAGTGTGTAGTGTTTGGTTCCGGTGTTGTCGCTTGATGTAACTGTGATGTTAAACGTGTTCGCGCCTTCCAATAGGTTTATGTCTTCTAGTAAATGGTTTTCGCCGTCAAGTTCCGGTACGGCTTGTATGTCTAATGCTGTCGCCATAATTTGTATTGTCGCGGTTTGGAAGGGGACGGTTACCGTGTACTCTGTAACACTGCCTGTAATTTCTATTGGAGGCACGGCTTCATCGCCGCCTGAATATATAGTAATTGACGATAAGTCCGCGTTGTTTGACACGGTATATTCGCCGTATTCGGCGCTTAAATATACGTCGGCGTCGGGCATGGAGAATTTAAATCCCCCCCCCCCCCCTCGCTGTTTTTTACTATTTTTACTGTTTTTTGTCCATCGTTGTAGCTGCCTGTAAGCGTTGTTATTGTGTAGTTGGCGTAGTTATTGGCGGGAAGTTCTTCGCCGTCCGAGGACGCGGGTTCAGCCGCCGGAGGCTGGTAGTTTACTATTACGGTTGTTCCTAATTTTGCCGATACCGGTTCAGCCGAAAGTCCGCCTTTATCTGTTGGTTCCGGTAATATCACTTTATAAAGGCGTGTTGTGCGGTCCGCGCCGGTGTCAGAGTCGTCGTAATTTGGAGACGAGTCTATTTGACACCCTAAAAAAAATAATGCGCCGGCGCATAATAGTGTGGACAGCGTGATTAATCTTTTCATAAAATCCTCCTAAACAGGTTAGATAATAGAGTTGTTCGAAAACCTCAAGTTTCCGAACAACTTCCGCTAAAAACCGCAAAATGCGGGGCATTTTACAAGGACTTGGGCGACAAGCAACCGGGTTGGCGAACAAGTCCAATGAACTTGACAAACGAGCCGGCCGCTTACCGGCCAATCTTAGCTTGCAAGTTTTACAAAACGCAAAGCATTTTGAGGTTTCCACCGAAATTGCTTGAAAGTTTGAGGTTTTCAAGCGGTTCTATTATATTATACATTTAATTTCACGGCGAATTCAAGCGGGGTGTCCGTTCTCATAACAAATAGGACAGTTACGGGATGTGAATGTGTAAGCCCAGAGTAGAGGAAAATTCGGCGGGGGTCAAGAAACCGAGAGCGGCGTGAGGTCTGTAGAAATGGTA
>JAITDS010000182.1 GCA_031282435.1 Spirochaetaceae bacterium | reverse complement strand
CCAGCAGCGCCTGAAACTCCTTGTACTCCTCAAAGTCAAAGCTGTTTTTCATGTCAAGAACGAACTTCTTTATTTTCAGCGGAAGCGACTTTAAAACAGCCTGCGCCGCCTCGCGCAGTCTTCCCCGCTCTTTTATTCGCAGTGGGGGTCTAATACCCCGCCCTTTAGGGCGGTTCGAGCCGGCAACGCCAAATAAAAAATGGTAGTAGACCCCACGGTTAAATAATTTCCTTACCCGATCGAACCACGTAAATAATTTCAACGCCTAAAAGATACCTCGCCGCGCAAGCGCGCGCTTGCCGCGAGGTGGTTCATTTTAACTGCTCTAGGTTTGCGCTTCGCGCAAACTCAGAAAGCTCAACGCGCATTGCGCGTTGACTCGCGCAAGCGATTGAAGCGGAATTAAACCGGACAGCGTTTTACGCCGTCCGGTTTAATTGGAGCGGAAAGCGCGGTTTTTGCGCCGCTAAAGCGGCGTAAAAATGCGCCCAAATGAAGACGCCGCTTTCCCGCCTTCACTCTTTAAATCCGCTTTAAATCCGTGTAAACCGGCGTAAATCCTCGGACTATTTAATTTTATAAAAATCGCGTCATTGACCTGTAGGAACAAAACAAATTACTTTATAAGTAACAAAAATTAAGGATAAATCATGAAAAATAAAATGCTCATTTTTTTGGCTCTATTTTCTATAAATCAGATTTACGGGCAGGAAGAAAACGCGTTTTCCATTGTAAACCTGAATTTTGGACTTTCGGCATTTCTTGGCTTTTCCGGCGCGGGATTCGGCGGTTTGGGGTATGAACGCGCCTTAAACGATAATATTTCTTTGGGAATTAGTTTAGGGTACAGTCTGTCGGAACAATGGATGACGAACATTGTATCTTATGACCCGGAGACCGGTATAACGGATTATTTTGAGTATAAGTGTTCATCGTTTGTATTAGACATATTGCCTTATTTGCGTTATTACCCTATTGATCCGGCGCTAAAAGGACTTTTTATCGGCATTGAAGCCGGCTATACGATGCTGTCGCTTACGACATACTACAAAAAAATAGAAGATTCGGCGCTAAGCCATTTCTTTACATTGCAGGCCCAGTTCGGTTGGAAAATTGTCATAAAACGCTTTTTTATAGAGCCGTGGCTTGGGTACAGTTTAAGATTTGGCAGTGTCAATACTCCGGCATACCTTGATGATTCTGAGAATTATGATGATTACGATTTAAGAAAAAATCTAATTAACATAAGTACCGGATTGTCTTTGGGCTTTACATTTTAAACCCCGGTCAATAGAGTTGTTCGGAAACTTCAGTTTCCGCAAGCCAAATGGCTTGGCCAACTTCCGCTTGAAAACGCAAAATGCCCCGCATTTTGCAAGGACTTGGGCGACAAGCAACCGGGTTGGCGAACAAGTCCAATATCTCCGCGTGCCGCGTCGCTCAACAGGCTTTACAGTCTGTAAAGGACTGTAACGGCGGCGGCTTACATACTGGCTTGAATCCTCCGCAGAAGTTCATTAAGACGTGCCGAATCGCGGTTTTCAGGATTCTGAAGCAGGCGTTGAACGATGGACAGCGCCAGCAGGTTGTTGCCGTTTTGCAGTTCGCGCACGGCGCGCAGATATTCTTGCTCGGTACGACTGTCCCCCGAAGACGCGCTGCCCATAGCCACCTGAACACGGTCTTTTATCTGCATGGCTAACGTATTGTTCGGATTCAGTCTAAGCGCCTCGTTTACGTTTTCAAGCACAATCGGATACTGTGAGCGTATATTTGCCGAAAACATCCGTTGGGCGGCGGCGGCAAGTTCGTTGCTGCGGGAAAGTCTGAGCGGGTCAGGCGGAGCGGGACGAATCCCCAAATCTATTTCTGCCTGAGCGAGGGCGGCGCTTATTCCGGGATAGCGTGGATTTAGACGGGCAAGGTTCTGCAAATCCACGTAAGATTCAAATGAACCCTGCCGTATACCCGTAAGCGCCGATTGAAAACGCCGCGCAAAATTCTGGTTAAAAACGGCGGGATCACTCATCTGCTCTATTTGCAGTTCCAGAAAACCGGCATCCTGATTCACGGGAAACAACAAACGAACTTCCTGCGTCTTCTGTTTCGCGGCGGCGAACATCTGCAAACCGTCCTCCCGTCTGTTGTTGTTTAGAAGACGCACCCCCTCATCGTAGTTTCTGCGCGCGCTGGAAAGAAGCTGGCTAATCTCAGGATAAAGCGGGGCGGTAGAAGCAAGCGTTCTGCCCCCCCGCGTAAAAAGAGCGCCGCGTACCAAATTAAGCCAGTACCCTACCTCAGTATCCATTTCTAAACTTATCGTATTCCAACGCTCACTGGCGCGCATAAGGGTTTCCTCAGCCTGTTCAAAACGTCCTTCGAAATACCGTTCTCTCGCGTTAGTAACAAGTTCCCGTACCTCTCTCACAATCATTTCATATCTAAGCTGGACAATCTCCGCGACAAGCGGATTGATGACGGAAGCGATTTCGCCGCGAACTTCCGCCGACTCCTGAATAGCAAGAGAATCGTTATACCGCCCCAAGCTGCGTTCCGCTTCGGCCTGCGCCGTGTCAAAATTGGCTCCAGCGAGGGCGGACCGCGCATTTTCCGCAAGATTCCGGCCTTCCGCCAGCAATTCTTCCGCCCGCCTTACACGGGCAAGCGCCGTAGCGCGGGCTTCATTGTTCTCCGCCTGCAAATTGGCGATCCGTGTGGAAATTGAACGCGCCGCCGACGCGAGTTCGTTTATTTGCCGGCTTCTGGCAACCGCCCCGCTTTCACCTTGATAGTCCTCCAAAAGTTGGCGGCCAGCCTCAATTTGAACCTGAATGTCTCTGTCAATTTCAGTGGAAAGCTCCGCCGCTTCACGCGGATAAAAGGCTGTAATCTCAGAACCGTCCTCAAGTATCAGGGCGGTTCCTTCAAGCATATTGATGTCCCTGTCAAAGCTGGATTCCAAACGGGAAAGTGTCCTGTCCAACTCCCCATTGGCGATTGTGTACTGCTCAAACGCGGCCTGCACCGGCGCTTCCAGCAGTTTATCCCTCAGCGCCTCCAGAGTCCTGCGAGCTTCGCCGAAAAGCCGGATGTCGGCGCGCGCGCCGCCCCCGTCCTCCCCTGCCGGAAGCGCCTCCTGCCTCCTCGCGGCTTCCCTGTTTAATTCGTCCAGCACAAGATTAAGCGTTCCGGCGTAAGTCTCGTAATCCCGTCTCCAAGCAATTTCGCGGGAAACCGCCTCCTCCGCGCTTATGCTTCCCTGTCTCCATGCGGCGGGCAGATTTTCAGACTCGGCGGCCGACCTTGTGGCCAAAAACCGCACACCCTCCTCGGCTCCGGTGGAAAGATACCGCGCAAGCTCCTCCAAACCTGTAAAGTATAAAAAATTCGGAATCTGGTTTGCGGTAACGGCCTGCCCCAAAACAAGTTCGGTATTCGCGTCCGGCGCGTTAAACGATGTCCATTTCCCGATTAAATCAAGCGACCCTCTGTTAAAATTGTTCAAGTTCCCCAGCGAAGCAAGCGCCGACCCAAAAGCTTCACGCGACATTAAATCGTTTATCTGTGAAAAATAAGCTTTCGCCGTCTCAGTAAAACTTTGTTCCAGAGGAGCGGCGGCTATATCCCAAATGGCGTCAATCGAACCTAAAATACCCTCCCGAATCGCTTCGGTGGTCCGCCCTTGAATAAAAACCGCCGCCATGCGGAAGAAAAACCGCCCCTCGTTTTGAACCTCCGCAATCTCGGATATAGCGTCCTGCTCGTTAAAAAACCGCATTGTATTAGCAATATCGCGTTTATATTCGATAAGATTATCAAAATAAGGTATAATGGTATTATAAACCGAAAGCATAGTCTGCGCGTCCTGCGTTGACCCTCCAAAGGATACGATCGAAGGTCTAAGGTTGTCAAAAAAATCTATTATCGTCTGCGCCTGAGAAATAAAATCATCAATACGGCCAAGGGCGCTTCTAGTTATATCATTTATTTCATCGCCGTAACCGGCGCGGTACATCTGCTCCTGATACAATTCAAAACCACTTTGATACATTCGTAGCGCGGCAAGGTATCTTCTTTGGCTAAGCAGTTCACCGCCTTCCTGCAATATGCGTTCCAGCTCGCGCCTGTTGAGCGTAAGACGCGCTACCTGCTCAATGTTAGATATAAATTGATCAATATCGATGCGCCGGGCGGCGTTCATCGCCGAAAGTTGGCTGCTAATACTCAGAATATCCGGGAGATTTTCAGGGTTCCGTTCGACTATATCTATCATCTCATTCGCCAGTCTAGTAAAACCGCCCATCAATATCATAACTTCGCGCACCCTTCTTTGCGCCTGGTCAAATACTTCCGGGTCGTTACGCGCCGCATCGGTTAAAACTTGTATGGCCTCGCTGTAATTTTTCGCTCTTATCAGCGCGTCCGCCCTTGTTATCGCGGTTTCAGGCTGTTTCTTCCCCGCCGCAAAAGCACTAAAGCCGGCGTTAAAAAAGAAAATCCCCAGCGTCAAAAGCGCCGCCCCGTATCTGAACAAGACTTTACGAAAAAACATGGAATTACGCTTATTTATCGGCAATTTCAGAAGCCGCACTTACCCCCGCCCGCCGGACGGTCAGTCATTTTCCTTCTTTGCCCTTTACAACGAAAAATGGCATTAAGGTAAGTGCTATTCGCAATTTACTGATTAATAAAAAAGAGGGGGGCGCTATTTCCGGCATGGCGGCGCAAACATAAACTAAATTGCTGGAGTTTCGCTGAAGCAGGGCGTAGCCCTGCGACCGAAACTCCCTAAGCAAGCGCGTAAGCGATTGCGACACGCGCCCCCCTGTCTTCATACCGCGCCGCCCGCAAGCGGGCTTAGGCGGTATTCCGCCACCCCCCAGCCGGCCAGTCCATCAAGTCAGTCGCCGGAGGAGGCCGGCAGCTTTCCTGCCCCGCCTTCAGTATGGAAAGAGAGTCCGTCCGGCCGAATTGCCGGAGTTTGGCTTTCCAAGCCGACAAAATGTGGCGGATGTTTTGCGCGGGAATAGAGCGCGGCGAAATGACCTAGCCAAAACGAAGCCTTCGCCGCCTACTGGCGGCGAAGCGTAAACAGGACTGATATGCGAAGCGGGAACTCCACCAGTAAATTTTTATATGCCTAATTTTCTTTCAATGATTTTTTTTAATTTGGCATATTCTATTTTATTCGCAGTGGGGTCTAATACCCCGCACTTTAGGGCGGTTCGAGTTGGCAACGCCAAATAAAAAATGGTATTAGACGGGTTTGCGCCGCAAACCCCCGCAGTTAAATAATTTCCTTACCCGATCGAACCACATAAATAATTTCAACGCCTACAAGATACCACCTCGCGGCAAGCGTGCGCTTGCCGCGAGGTGGTTCATTTGAGTAATCTAGTAAAAGTGGTATTGTCATCAATATACTCAAGTATACCTGTCGCCGGCTTTGAAAACGTCAACTTATTGCCGCTTACTGAGTATTTTATTGAGCCTTCGCCGGATGCGTTAGCTAGATTCAATATGTAGCCATACACACTCCAACTGCAAGAGGTCCTTGAAGTACCACTAATAATCTCTCCGGTGCCATCGGCATTTATTACCAACACGGCAGGATTATCAGGGGAGACCCAGCTTCCAACAAGCTCGGTGGGAATCTCGGTGCTTATTCCGCGGGCATTATGCTCGCAAGCCGCGAATACCAAGCTTAATGCCAGCAAGCAGGCCGGCGCTGTTAAAAATAAAAGTTTCTTAATTTTCATGTAAAGAAACTCCTTTGCGTTTTATGCCCGCCGGCATATTTAAAACCTTAATACAAAGGTTTAATAGCGGTATTTTAATTGTCCGGGTACAACGAATTATTTGACAAACACGTCTTTTATATATTTGGGAAACGCTTAAAACACGAAGGTGGGGGGGGGGGGGGATAAATGTCCAAAATTTACGCAAACGGCGGACAGTTTTTCGAAACCGCGCCATGTTCCAAGCTTCTTCCGCAACAAAATATTGGATTTTTTATCTTTATTCATTATAATATGATGTTATGTCAGATAAAACCGTTTGTCAATAGGCTGTCCGTTCTCATAACAAATAGGACAGTTACGGGATGTGAATGTGTAAGCCCGGAGTAGAGGAAAATTCGGCGGGGGTCAAGAAACCGAGAGCGGCGTGAGGTCTGTAGAAATGGT
>JAITDS010000152.1 GCA_031282435.1 Spirochaetaceae bacterium | reverse complement strand
GCGACGACGGGGTCAATTGCTTGCCCCAGCAAGCGATACAACCGGTAGTTGTCCTTCCGAACTCCTACACCATACCAGATAACCGCATGCTTTTATCATAGCTTCGCGTCGCAAGCGCGGACGCGCTTGCTCAGTCAAAACCGCATAAGCGGTTTTGATTTTACGCGGTCCGTCCGGTGATTTCAGCGCCGGACGGCAAAACTCTAAGCGGCTAAAATGAAAGTGGTTTGATTTTACGGGATTTGCGCTTTGCAAACCCGTTTACGCGGAACACGAATTCCGGTTGACAGCGTAAAAGGTGTCTGTTTTGTGAACATAGGGATATTTTTCATGTCCGAAACCGGAATTGCTTGCGCGGTCTTGCGCGGTAATGATGTTTTGAGTTAATGTAAACTACATTATGAATTACGATAAATTTACAATCAAGGCGCAGGAAGCGCTGAATGAGGCATCTACTTTAGCGCAAAAAAGCGATCACGCCCAGATAGAAGGCGAACACCTGCTGCTTGCGTTAATTGAACAGAAAGACGGCATAGTACCGCCGCTTTTGGAACGAATAGGAGTGAACCCTAACACTTTGGCGGAAGAATGCCGCACGCGAATTGCCGCGCTTCCAAAAGTTTACGGGGATGCCGCTCAGGTTTATCTTTCACCCGGACTTTCCAAAACACTTGCCAAAGCGGAAAACGAAGCTGCCGGACTCAAAGACGATTTTGTTTCAACAGAACACCTGCTGCTTGCGCTTGCGGCAAGCGACGGCGGGGCGGGGGAACTGCTAAAAAAGAACGGTGTCAACAGGCAGGCGATTTTGGCCGCGTTGAAGGCTGTTCGCGGAAACGCCCGCGTAAACGACCAGAATCCTGAGAATAAGTATCAGGCGCTCGAAAAATACTGCCGCGACCTTACCGCCCTCGCCCGTCAGGAAAAAATCGACCCGGTGATAGGACGGGACGAAGAGATTAGACGTGTAATACAAGTGCTGTCGCGCAGGACAAAAAACAACCCCGTGCTGATAGGCGAACCGGGCGTTGGAAAAACCGCGATTGTCGAAGGACTCGCCCGGCGCATCGTGGCGGGAGACGTACCGGAAGGGCTTAAAGGTAAAAAACTGCTCGCCCTTGACCTAGGCGCTCTTGTGGCCGGCGCAAAATTCCGCGGCGAGTTTGAGGAACGCCTTAAAGCCGTAATATCCGAAGTGCAGGCATCGGACGGCAACATAATCCTGTTCATAGACGAACTGCACACACTCGTAGGCGCGGGCGCGGCGGAAGGAGCGACGGACGCTTCCAACCTGCTAAAACCCGCCTTAGCCCGCGGTGAACTTAGGTGCATAGGCGCGACCACATTGGACGAATACCGCAAATACATAGAAAAAGACGCGGCGCTTGAACGGCGTTTCCAGCAAGTGTACGCCGCCGAACCATCAGTAGAAGACACAATAGCCATACTTCGCGGCCTAAAAGAACGCTACGAGATTCACCACGGGGTACGCATAAAGGACGAAGCCCTAGTTGCCGCGGCGATGCTGTCCAACCGCTATATAACCAACCGTTTTTTGCCGGATAAGGCCATAGACCTTGTGGATGAAGCCGCAAGCCGTCTAAAAATCGAGCTGGACAGCCGTCCGACAGAGCTGGACAAACTAGAACGCCGTCTTTTACAGCTTTCCATAGAAAAGCAGGCCCTTATACACGAGCAGGATGCCGCTTCCAAAGAACGTTTAAATAAATTAGAGACCGAAATCGCCAATTTAACAGCGGAACGAGACGTGATGAAGACGCGCTGGGAGAATGAAAAGGCCGAAATTTCCAAAATCCACGAACTAAAACAGCGGATTGAAGAGCTTAACATTGAGCAAACCCGCTATGAACGCGAAGGGAATTTGAACAAAGCGGCGGAATTGCGCTACGGTCTTATACCCGAAACACAAAAAAAACTCGACAATCTGACAGACGAACTGGACGCTAAGCGGACGGACGCGGGCGGGAAAAGCTCAGGCGATATTTTACTGCGGGAGGAAGTCAGCGAAGAGGACATAGCCGCGGTCGTCTCATCTTGGACCGGTATACCCGTGTCTAAGATGCTTGCCGGGGAGATGCAGAAATACATTGAGCTTGAAGACGTGCTGGAAAGGCGCGTAGTCGGGCAGCCGGCGGCGGTAAGCGCGGTAGCCGATGCCATAAGACGGAACAAGGCCGGATTAAACGATTCGGCGCGTCCGTTAGGCTCTTTCCTGTTTTTGGGGCCGACCGGCGTTGGCAAGACGGAATTGGCAAAGACTTTAGCCGATTTTCTATTCAACGACGAGAAGGCTCTTACCCGTATTGATATGAGCGAGTACGGCGAAAAGTTTTCGGTAAGCCGCTTGATAGGAGCGCCTCCGGGTTATGTCGGCTATGATCAGGGCGGACAGCTTACCGAAGCGGTGCGCCGCCGTCCTTACAGCGTCATTCTTTTTGATGAAATAGAGAAGGCTCATCCTGAAGTATTCAACGTATTCCTGCAAATCCTTGACGACGGACGGCTTACGGACGGACAAGGCAGGCTCATCGACTTCAAAAATACGATTATTATAATGACGAGCAACCTTGGTTCGGAACTTATTCTTGAGGCAAAGCAGCCGGACGATATAAAAAAGACGCTTTCCGGGATACTGAAGCAGCATTTTCGCCCCGAATTCCTTAACCGTATAGATGAAACCGTTATTTTCAACCGTCTTGACAAGTCTGAAATCGGAAAAATCGTGGACATTCAGCTGGAAAGGCTGAAAGAACGTCTGGAGGAACGGAAAATCAAACTTGAATTAACAAACGGGGCTAAAAATTTGATTATTGAACGCGGTTATGATCCGGTTTTTGGCGCGCGGCCTTTGAAAAGGGCTATACAGAGCGGGCTTGAAAACCCGATCGCCAAGTCCATCATCGCGGGAAAAATAAAGGACGGCTCGACTGTAAAAGTGATTGAGGACGAACACGGCGAAGCTTCACTGCGTTTTGAGATTTTGGAAAAGCCGTCCAAGCGCTAAGCAATTATGACGGTATGACAGCGGAACAAAAAACAAACGCCGCCCGTTTTCTGGACACCGCCGGCGCGGTCTTGAAAACGGGCTATCTTGAAGATCATCAGCCGTACGATTTTAAGGACGACTCCGCCGAATCCGGCCAAGCCGCCCGTGATTTTTCAAATGACGCGCCCTGCCCCCAAGCGCGCGAGTTTGCTAACGCATATTCCAATAAAAGTTCCAATGAAAGTCCCGGCGTGAGTGAAACTGAGGGAACGCCGGCGCCGGCATTTCCGGCGGGGGCGGGGATGGGGACGGCGGCGGTAAAGCGGGCGGAAGTCGAAGCGGGAGCGCCGGTGGAAGCGGAAACGCGGGCAGAGACTTCGGAAGCCGCCGCAGACGCTCCGGCGGGGTACAGCGGCGGACTTTCGCTTGACGCGATTGCGGACAGTATTCGTAAATGTACGGCCTGCGATTTACACTTGACACGGATAAAAACGGTTCCGGGCGAGGGTGTAGAGCATCCGCTCGTTCTTGTCGTGGGCGAGGGGCCGGGCGCGGACGAGGACGCAAGCGGGCGGCCTTTTGTCGGCGCGGCGGGGAAACTTTTGGACAAGATGTTATTGTCCATAGGGCTTGACCGGAAAAAAAATTGTTTTATTGCCAATGTTATCAAATGCAGGCCGCCTAAAAACCGCGACCCGTATCCTGACGAGACCGCGGCCTGTTTTCATTTCTTTGAACAGCAGCTTGAGCTTTTGCGTCCGCTTTTGATACTCACGGTAGGCAAAGTCCCTGTAAAAACATTGCTGGGAATAGACGAAGGTATTACGCGCCTTAGGGGTGTTTGGAAAACTTACCGCGGAATCCCTCTGCTTCCTAGTTTCCACCCCAGTTATCTGCTCCGCGATGAATCGCAAAAACAATTCGCATGGGAAGATCTTAAAACTTTATGCCGCCGTCTTGCCGAAATTGACCCCAATTACGCGGCGGAAACCGCGGAACTGCGAAAAGCGCGGAATATATAAATTGTCCGAAAATGAACCACCTCGCGGCAAGCGTGCGCTTGCGCGGCGAGGTATCTTGTAGGCGTTGAAATTATTTACGTGGTTCGATCAGGTAAGGAAATTATTTAACTGTGGAGTCTAATACCATTTTTTATTTGGCGTTGCCGATTCTAACCGCCGCAAGCGGCGGGGTATTAGACCCCACTGCGAATAAACCGCGGCGTTGTCTTAGCCTGCTTTTTGACATTCCGTTAAAGCAGGCATTTGTATATTACGATACGGAAGACGGCGCGGGTGAAGTAGGCAAACGCGCTATAGCGGATTTTGGCAGGAGAGAGGCGGCGGGTTTCATTGTAGCTTGCCTCGACAGTCCGCCTGAAGGTGTAGCGCCGGACAAGATAAAGACGATACGGCGCATTGTTGATAAAGAGCCTATTTTTGGACAGGAAGACATAGCGCTTGCCGAATGGATGGCTTCTTACTATTTCTGTTCTACAGGCGAGGCGCTTGCCGCTATGCTGCCGTCCGGCAGGCGGGCGGCGGGTTTTTCGTCTTTCGTGGCTGACGATATTGACGGTATCGCTCAGGCGGCGCTGGAACTTTCCGCCGGACAGCGCGCCGCGTTGGACGCGATCATTTCCGGCGCGGGCGGCGGAGTTCCTTTCTACTTGTACGGAATCACCGGGTCGGGCAAAACAGAGGTTTTTCTGCGGGCGGCGGAGTTCATGCTTAGCGCGGGAAAATCCGTTATCTATCTTGTGCCTGAAATCGCGTTGAGCCGTCAGACTGCCGAGGCAATCGGCAAGCGTTTCGGGGATAACGCCGCGACTCTTCATTCAAAAATGACGCCTTCCCAGCGGCTATCGGAATGGGTCAGGATTCGACGCGGCGAGGCGCAAATCGTTGTGGGGCCGCGCAGCGCGGTTTTCGCTCCGGTAAAAAATCTTGGTCTTGTCATAATTGACGAGGAGCATGACGGCTCTTACAAGTCGGGCAGTACGCCGAGATACCACGGGCGGCAGGTGGCGATGAGAAGGTGCGCGGTAAGCGGCGCCGCTCTTGTAATGGGTTCCGCGACTCCTTCCGCGGAGGCGTGGAAACTTATGTCGGACGGGAAAATTAAGCGGCTGGAACTAAACGAAAGGCTTTCCGGCGGTTCGATTCCGGAGATTAGGATTGTAAGTCTGGCGCATAGCCCTAGTTGTCTTTCGTGGGATTTAAAGCAAGAGATTCGGGAAACCGCAAATATGGGGCGGCAGACTATCCTTTTCCTAAACAGGCGTGGTTTCGCCTACTTTTACTACTGCGATAAGTGTGGTTTCGAGCTTACTTGCAAGCGTTGTTCGGTGTCGCTGACGTGGCACAAGAACAAAGGGCGGGCAGTATGTCATTACTGCGGCTATGAGGTGGTCCCGCCGCGCGCTTGTCCTTCCTGCGGTTCGCTGGAGGCGGGCTTTACCGGTGTGGGTACTGAGATGATAGAGGAGGAGACGCGCCGCGCCTTTCCCGGTCTTAGGATACGGCGCGTTGACGCCGACACTGCCGCCAAGAAGGGCGGGCTTGAGGAGTCCCTTGCCTTGTTCCGCGCCGGCGCTATCGACTTACTACTGGGGACTCAGATGGTCGCTAAGGGCTTAAACTTCCCCGGTGTGCGGCTTGTCGGCGTGGTGCTTGCCGATACCGGACTGCATTTGCCGGATTTTCGGGCGGCGGAACGTACGTTTTCGTTGCTGGTGCAGGTTGCCGGCAGGGCCGGACGTTACTTTCCTGACGGAAAAGTCCTTGTTCAGACCTTGCGTCCTCAAGATCCTGTTATTATTCGGGCTTGCGCTCTTGACGTTGACGGGTTCTTCAAGGAGGAACTTGCCCAGCGTCAGATATTAGGTTTTCCGCCTTATTCGCGCCTCATTCGTTTTACTCTGCGTAGCCGTAAGCCTGAGAAGGCGGTTGCGGCCGCTCACCGTTTATTTGAGTTTTGCCGCAGACTACTTCCAAAGGATGCGGATATGCTTGGCCCGGCTGAATGTCCCATTGCGCTTATCGCGGGTAATTACCGTATGCAAATCTTGCTTCGCGGCGGCAGTATGGCGAGTCTCCACGCCGCGGCGGGCGCAGCGATTTCCGCCTATGAACAGGGTAAAGACGCAAATGTCTACCTCGAAATAGACGTAGACCCCATCACCATGCTCTAAGCTCCCGCCTCTAAAAACTCGTGTTCAATGAACCACCTCACGGCAAGCGCGCCTAAGGTCGAAGGCCGGCGTTTGCGGCGCAAACTCGTCTAATACCATTTTTTATTTGGCGTTGCCAGCTCGCCCTGCCCTAAAGGGCGGGGGAGCAGACCCATATGCGAATAAGAGCCGAGCGGGGTGTGAAAATGACAGCGCAAGCGATTGTAGGGGTTGCGAAGCAAGACACGGCGCCCCCGCAGGGGGCGATGTGGCCGGAGCGCGAAAGCGCGTAGCCCCGAAAAGCGCGGTTTTTACGCCGCTAAAGCGGCGTGAAAATGCGCCCGACAATGAAAAAACTTGCCGCTAATACACCGTTGAAACCGTGTAAAACTTTGATCCCCCTGAAACCGGAATTGCCGGAGAGGGGAGGGGGGGGGGGGGCTAGTATGACATCCAAAAAGAGATTAAACCTTACTAAACGCTTTTTTGAAAAACAGGCGTATAGAATCCCACAGCCGTTTGAAAAAATTGCCGGCCTCAATATCTTCTTGAGTAGTAAGCTCTACGCTTGCAAGCGCGCCTTCATCATCGTAAAACGTGATATTTCCTACAGGAAAACCGGCCGGTAGCGGCGCTATTATATCGTCAATGGAAATTTCACAATGAAGGCTGCTGCCGCGGTCAGAAAGGACCGTCAGAGCGCGGGCGTTTTCAGGAAATTCAAGCGGAAGTTTGTTTATCTTACCCTTCCATACCCTTGCGGGCGGGAGCGGCGGAATTTCGGGACGAATAGTTTTAAAATAATTAAAACCCCATGTCAAAAGGGCCTCGCCGTCCGCGTCACGCGCGCGAATTCCCCAGCGGGAACCTAATTCCGCCGGTACGCCAAGTATAATAGCGATAAAGCGTGTGCCGTTTCGCTCGGCGGTTAACGCGATGTTGTAGCCGGATTCGTCTATATACCCGGTTTTTAGCCCGTCAACTCCGTCAAACGAGCGAATCAAATTGATATGATTCCCCTGAACTATTGTGTCTATCCTGTTTTGCATGGAAGGACGAAGATTCGAAGCCTTCGGATAGGCAAATTGAGACACGGAATGATATTTTTCCAGATTTTCAGGATGCAAACGAATATATTCACGGCAAAATACCGCAAAATCCCGCGCCGTCGTCAGATTCTCCTCCGAAATCCCGGACGGCTCGACAAAAACAGTGTTTTTCATGCCGAGCGCCGCCGCTTCACGGTTCATTAATTTGGCAAAAGCCTCAGTCGTAGGCGAAAAATTAAGCGCTGTAGCAACGGCGGCGTCATTTCCGGAAGGAATTGCCATGCCTAAAAAAAGCTCGTTCAAGCTGACTATCTGCCCCTGGGCAAGAAACATCAAACTGGAACGCGGCGGCTGGTTTACCGCCCAACTTTGTTTAGGCAATTTGACCGGCTCGTCAAGAGAAAGCCCGCGGTTTGCCGCTTCCTGTTCGGCAACGTGTATGGTCATCAGCTTAGTCAAACTTGCCGGAGGTATTAAGTCGTCCGGATTCTTTTCGAATAGTATAAATCCGGTAGCGGCATCCATTAAAACAGCGGAACGCGCCTTCAATTCAGGCACTTCGTTTAGAGGATTAAGCGCGTAAAGCCCTGCCGACGCGCTAAACAATACGGCGGCGTATAAAAAAAGTTTTTTCAATGAATATAGCATTTCAAAATACAAATAACGCCGTCCGGAAGACGTTGATTAACTTTAAGCCAATCACGCTTCCTTAGCGGAAGATCCCCGCCCCTCATACATCTCGATATACTTTTTGGCGGATGCCGACCATGAAAAATTCATTTTCATTCCGCGTTTTCGCATTTTTTCTATATGTTCCGGTTTATTGTAATAAGTCCAGATAGCCCAGCCAACCGTGTTATAGATTGCCTGCGGAGTTAAATCGTTAAACATAAATCCGGTACCGGAGCCTGTCGCCTGATCATAATTTTGAACGGTGTCAACAAGGCCGCCCGTCCTGCGAACTATAGGCAGAGTGCCGTACACAAGCGAATACATCTGATTAAGGCCGCAAGGTTCGTAACGCGAAGGCATCAGAAACATATCGCTGCCGGCCTCAACAAGATGAGCGCCTTCTTCACTATAGCCAACCTTTGCCTTGAAGTTAGGGAGGCGTCCGGAAAGACCGTTTATTTCACGTTCACACCACGTTTCACCCGTACCTATAAGAACAAAATGCAGCTTCATATCGTTGCATATTGAAAACGCGGAGCCGTAGCAGGGGCCGAACAGTTCGCCAATTCCCTTCTGCTCCACAAGGCGCGTTACCATCCCTATAACCGGCGTATCAGGTTCTACCGGCAGCCCAAAGTATTTTTGCAATTCTTCTTTAGCCAAAGCCTTACCGCTCATATCCGCGGTGGAATACGGCTTGGGAATCAAGGGATCAACGGCGGGATTCCAGACAGTGTCGTCAATACCGTTCAGTATTCCCCTGTAATCCGCGCTGCGATAGCGAAGAGGTCCGTCAAGACGAAAACCGTGTTCCTGCGTTTTAGTCTCATTGCAATAAGTTTCCGATACGGTATTCAGGCGGTCGGCCGCGTAAATGCCCGCCTTAAGCATATTCATCATTCCCCAATCTTCAAATCCGCCCTCGTAAAAAACATTCCAGCCGAGTCCCGTATAATGGAAATTGTCTTTGTGATAAATGCCTTGGTATCCAAGGTTATGAATCGTCAGAACGGAGACCGTATTTGCAAACGGGCCTTCACGCAATCCGTATTTAAGGTATACGGGGACAAGGGCGGTAGGCCAATCGTGAGCGTGAAGAACGTCAGGATACCAGCCCGTCTTGTTACAAAACTGAAAAACAGAACGGGAAAAAAAGGTGAAGCGGCGCGGATTGTCAATATAATCCTCGTTAAACACATTAGCGTAAATGCCGTCGCGACCGAAAAATATTTCGTGTTCTACAAAAAACACTTCCACCGGATTTTTCTTTGAAGAACCGGGCATAACCGTTTTATAAATCATGCACCATTCTTCAACGCCGCCCATTTTTACGCCCATTTCGCCCACAAGCGGAGTGAGTTTAGCGCGGTCTATACGCCAATAACGAGGCATGATAATTTTTACCTCGTGCCCAAGTTTAGCAAGGGCAAGAGAAAGGGACGAAACAGCGTCCGCCAGACCGCCTGACTTTGCGAAAGGCGACGCTTCACTAACAGCCATTAATATTTTCATCACAATTGCTCCAGTATTATAATTCCGTTTTCTTCCACTATTTTTTGTCCGGCCTCAATATCATCTAATTTGAAAATTACCAAAGCGCCGCCGCCTCTCATGCCGTTAAGCGCGGAGTAAAGGTATTCAATGTTTATATTGGCCGCGCTAAAAAGCTCCATAAGCCTTGCTATATCGGACGTACCGTCAGTTTTGGTAACAAGCACGTCAGTCTCACGAGCCGTAAATCCGCGCGATATCAAGGTTTCCTTCGCTTTCGCCGGTTTATCAACAATTATACGCAAAATGCCAAAATCAGCCGTATCCGCAATACTAAGCGCCTGTAGATTTATATTCGCGTCCGCCAGACATCCGGTAACTTCGGCAAGACGGCCCGCGCTATTTTCTAAAAATACAGAAATCTGCTTAGCTCTCATACAATCATCTCCACGCCTTAGCATCAAAAATAAACAATTTTCATTTTGACGCTGATTTTATCATGCGTAAATATATCCCTGATTTACATTATGTATACTTAAACTGTAAAAAAACAAGTGGCGTATTTTCTATAAGCAATTCAACATTACAAGTATTTTTTTTATTCGCAGTGGAGTCTAATACCCCGCCCTTTATGGCGGTTCGAGTTGGCAACGCCAAATAAAAAATGGTATTAGACCCCACAGTTAAATAATTTCCTTACAGAACGAACCACGTAAATAATGTCAACGCTTACAAAGATATCTCGCGGCTTGCCGCGAGGTGGTTCATTTTGGGCGCATTTCCGGCGCTCCGCGCCGGAAACCGGGCTTTTCGGGGCTGCGCTACCGCTCCGGCCACGCCGCCCCTACGGGGCGCCGTGTCTGCTTCGCCACTGCGTGGCTTCGCACCCCTACAATCCCGTTGCGCGAGCCAACGCGCTTTCAGCGCGTTGGTTTTACGCTGTCATTCCGGCGGTTTCAGCGCCGGAATACAAAACAGTTCACAGAACGCAAACTCCGGTTGACGGCGTAAAAGAACATCTGTTGTAAACACAGGGAGGTTTTTCATATTTGAAACCGGAATCCCTCCGCCGGCGGGTGGACGCTAAATATTCGTTTAGTAGTAAATGTAGTTTTTTTTTGAAAAAACGTTCTTTTTCGCTAAAGCGTATTGACCCTAAACGGGTTGGCAGGCTATAAATATAATATGTGGCGAAAAGTGGCGAATGGTGGCGAAATAAAACAAACTTTTGCTATCACCAATGGAGGCATTTAGTTGCTTAACGGCGGATACTTTAACACGCTTGACGAAAAAGGACGAATTACGTTTCCCGCCGCGCTGCAACGGGCCCTCGCCTGCGATACCCTTATCATGACCCGCGGCATAGAGCCGTGTTTGTGGGTGT
Source organism: Spirochaetaceae bacterium (assembly GCA_031282435.1). GTDB lineage: Bacteria > Spirochaetota > Spirochaetia > Treponematales > Breznakiellaceae > JAIRMY01. Next base: position 16,145 of record JAITDS010000152.1, on the reverse strand, counting down.
ATCAGCCGGAAAAATGGAGAGAATTTGCCGGAAAATGGGAGAACGCTTCGCCCATGTTAAAAGACGTACGCAAAATGCAGCGGCACTTTTTGGGCTGGGCGGCGGAGACGGAAATTGATAAATCCAGTCGGATTTCGATACCGCAAAGCCTGCGCGAGTACGCCGGACTAAAACGGGAATGTGTCATTATCGGCGTAGGGCAGCGGATAGAGATTTGGGATGCCGCCACTTATAAATCCGTGAACGAAGGAGAAGACGGAGAAAGCCTTGCTCTGGCGGCGGAGCAGTTTGGCGATTTGTTTTGACAGCCGTACATACTCCGGTGATGCCGGAGGAAACCGTACGTTTCCTTGTTCCGCCGGACTTTGGCTCCGGAGACGGGGAATACATGATAGATTGCACACTTGGCGAGGGAGGACATAGCGCCGTCTTTTTGCAACGGTTTTCCGGTTTACGGATAACGGGAATAGACGCGGATAAAGATATTATAGAAATTGCGCGTGAGCGCTTAAAAGAATTTGGCGGACGGATAGAGTTTTATCGCGGGTGGGCGCAGGATTTTTTATCCTGCTTGGGCGCGGGGGAAGCGCCTGAAAATTTACCCGCCGCGCGGCAGCCCGGTATTATACTTTTGGATTTGGGGGTGTCCCTTTACCACTATGAGAAAGGGGACAGAGGTTTCAGTTTTAGAGGGGCTGAGCCTATGGATATGAGAATTGATACCGGAAGCGGCCCGTCCGCCGCTGAAATTCTTGCCCGCGGCAGCGAGGCTGAGCTTGCCGATATGTTTTTTTTTAACGCGGGGGAGCGTTATTCAAGACGTATCGCGCGGGCAATTGTTGAAGCAAGGCGGCGGTCTGCCATTACGAATGCCGCCGCCTTGGAGCGAATCGTCTGGAACGCCGTTCCGCCGTCATACCGGCATGGCAGAATACATCCGGCGACAAAGACCTTCCAAGCGTTGCGGGTCGCGGTAAACGGAGAAATTGAAAAACTGCCCGGCCTGTTGGACGCGGCGTTTAAGGCGCTGCGTCCCGGAGGACGTATGGGCGTAATAACGTTTAACTCGCTGGAGGACCGCATAGTAAAGAACTTTTTCCGCTCAAAAGCATCAGGCGGCGGAAAGTATGCCGGCAGGAATCATTATGAGAACGGCAGGCATAACGGCGGCAAAGACTTTGACACGGCTTCCGAAACGCCGATATTGAAAGAGGCGCTGTTACTAAGCGCGAAGCCAGTGCCGCCGTCAAGGGAGGAAATTGAGAAAAATCCTCCTTCGCGGAGCGCAAAATTGCGGGCGCTTGAAAAATTAAGTTACTAATTAAGTTGCTATTGAAGGCTGAATATGGGTTCTAAGATTTTTTTATACATTATGGCTTTAAGCATACCGCTTTCGTTTGGGGCGGCTGTTTGGCAGTCGGCGCGGTACGCCGCGTTAAAAAAAGAAATGAATGTTTTGATTGAACAGCAGGAAGAATGGATTGACAACAATAAACGGCTTATAACCGACATTGCCGTGCTTTCATCTTCCGCCCGCATAGAGGAGTTTGCAAAGAAAAATTTAGGACTCGCAAAGAAGGACCCTGAAGAAGTGCTTCAGGTAATTATAGAAAATGAATGAGATTTTCAGATTGGCGTTTTTATGCTGATGACGTTTGATGAAGCGGTTTCGCTTGCGGGCTTTGAGCTGTTGCCCGCCGGCGGGCAACAGCACGGCGGATTCGATTCCGTCTGCGTTGATTCGCGGCGGGCGCTTAGCGGCTCGTTATTTGTGGCTCTTTCGGGGGAAAAACTCGACGGCCATGCGTTTGTAAAGGACGCTTTTAAGGCGGGAGCGGCGGCGGCGCTCGTTGAAAGGTCGAAGCTGGCAAAGTTCAATCTTGCGGAGGCGGCGGACGGTTCGTCCGCCGCGATGCTTGTTACGGACAATACGATGAGCGCTTTACAGGCGCTTGCGGCGGCGTACCTTGAACGTTTTCCCAAGATGATTCGCGTTGGCATTACCGGATCGTCCGGGAAAACCACCACGAAGGAGCTTGCCGCCGCGATGGCGGGGCTTGAGCGGAATGTGATTTTTAACGAGGGTAATTTGAACTCGGATATAGGACTGCCTCTTTCAGTGTTCAAGGTACGCGAAGAACATGAAATTGGAATTTTCGAGATGGGCATGAATCGTAAGGGCGAGATTGCGGAGCTTGCCGCCGTATTAAAGCCGCAAATCGCGCTGATAACGAATACGGGAACCGCCCACATCGGTTTGATTGGCGGAGAACGGGAGATAGCGCTTGAAAAAAAGGCTGTTTTTTCAAGATTTACCGGAAAAGAACAGGCTGTTTTACCGGAAAAGAGCGCGTTTTTGGAGCTTTTGACGAAGGATGTAAACGGAAGAGTCAGTTATTTTGGGACAAACTCCTCAAAAAAATTTGGCGGAGCGAAGTCTATGGGGCTTTCCGGCAGTACGATAGTATGGGGCGGGAAGCCGGTTAATTTTCCGCTGCCGGGAGAATATAACGTTATGAACGCGCTGGCTGCGGCGGCCATTGCCGAAGCCGCCGGAGTAAGCGATGATGCCATACGCGGAGGGCTGGAGTCGGCAAAACCGCTGTTTGCCCGCGGTGAAATTGTAAAGGGCGACATTACTATCGTGCGGGACTGTTATAATGCCAACCCCGATTCTATGGAAAAGGCGATAACGCTGTGCGATGAGACGGTTTGCGGCGGACGGCGCGTGTACGTTATAGGCTCGATGCTTGAACTTGGCGGCAGTTCCGAGGCCGCGCATGAAGCGTTAGGTGAGAGGCTTGCGCGGTCAAAGGCGGATATTGTTTTTTTATTTGGAGAAGAAACAAAAGCGGCGTACTCAAAACTGCGTAATACAAAAGTTACGTTTTATTCGACTGATATAGAAGAATTAAAGTTGAAAGTGAAAGACCACGCAAAGAAAGGCGATATTGTTCTGTTAAAGGGGAGCCGCTGCTGCGGACTGGAAAGAATAGTTTTATGAAAATAGAGTTGTTTGGAAACTTCAGTTTACGGACAACTTAATTTTTAAAAAACGGCGCCGCGCCAAATTATGTTTGGCCGGAAAGCGTTAAAAAAAAACGGCAAAATGTGTAGTGTTTTGCAAAATTTGCAAAGCAAGCGAAGCTTGTCCGGCAAACAAACGTGTTGTTGAACAAGTCAATGGCAGGCAGGGGTTATTTGTGTTTTTGGAATTTTTTTATCCGCTGGTTAAATATTGGACGGCATTCAATGTTTTTCAATACATCACGTTTAGGGGAGCTTACGCCGCGCTTTTTACTCTGCTGGTGTGTTTTTTATTCGGCGCTCCGATTATAGATGCGCTTAAAAAATTTAAAATAGGCCAGTCAATACGTGACGACGGCCCCGCGACTCATCTTAAAAAAGGCGGCACTCCTACCATGGGCGGCCTTTTAATAATAATATCCGTAGTTATTTCCATGCTTCTTTGGATGAATTTCGACAGTTCAAAAGTTTGGCTTACGCTTGCGGCGTTCATAGTGTTCGGCGCTATTGGTTTTCTTGACGATTTTCTAAAAATTAAAAGGCGCGATTCCCGCGGACTTCCGGCATGGGCAAAACTTTTATTGCAAATCTTAGCGGCTCTTATAATTGTTTTATATTTGTATTGCAAAGAAAAAACTTCCACAGCTTTGTATCTGCCGTTTTTTAAGAATCCTGTAATTGATATGGGGTGGCTTTGGGTTCCGTTTGCGGTACTGCTTATAGTGGGCGAAAGCAACGCCGTAAATTTGAGCGACGGGCTGGACGCTCTTGCCGCCGGACTTTTAATTTTTGTTTTTATAAGTTTGGCCATATTGACATACCTTTCAGGACGCGCCGATTATTCACAGTATTTAGGCGTACCATACATTCCGGGCGCCGGTGAGCTTACCGTATTTTGTCTTGCCGGAGTCGGCGCCTGCGTTGGCTTTTTATGGTTTAACGCGCATCCCGCCGAGGTTTTTATGGGAGACGTCGGAAGCCTCGCGTTAGGCGGCGTCATAGCCGTAATATCACTGCTGATAAAAAAAGAAATACTCATTTTGATAGCGGGCGGCGTTTTTGTGCTTGAAGCGGCGTCTGTAATAATACAAGTGCTTGTTTATAAAATTAAAAAAGAGCGCGTGTTCAAAATGGCGCCGCTTCATCATCATTTTGAATTATCAGGATGGGCCGAAACAAAAGTTGTAACCCGTTTCTGGATACTTGGCGGCTTATTTGCTATAATAGCCTTGTCAACATTAAAGATTCAATAAACAATGAAGGACGCATTGTTTGTCGTGGGAGATTAATGATTTTTTCATTTGACGGCGCGGGAACAAAAACAACATTTGATCACGTGCTTATAGTATGTGTAATTTTACTCACGGGAGCGGGCTTGGCGGCGCTGTATTCGGCTTCGTACGCTTTCGCGGAACTATGGTATCATGGCGACCGCTGGCATTTTGTTTTTCGTCAACTGATACTCGCTATTGTAGGCTTCGTTTTTTTTATTATAGCCGCCAATATAAACATGGAAACACTGCGCTCTTTAATAATCTTTTTGCTTGTAGCGGCGATTATTTTTTGCGCGCTTACTTTTATACCCGGAATCGGCATGAATATAAACGGCGCTTCCCGCTGGATAGGCATAGGCGGGTTTTCGTTCCAGCCTTCGGAATTAGTTAAACTGGTGCTGCCGCTATATCTGGCTCATCTGTTTGACAAGAAAAAAGAAAAATTGGGTTCGTTTACCTCCGGTATTCTGCCGCCTACTCTGGTAACGGCGCTGTTTTTTATATTGATACTCGCGCAGAATAATTTTTCTACCGCGGTATTCATCGCGTTTAACGCGCTTGTTATATTCTTTCTTGCCGGTATAGGCATAGGATTCTTTTTAGGCGCGGCGGCGGTGATTCTGCCGGTTACGTTTTTGCTTATTTTGATAGAGGAACACCGTTTGCGCAGGTTGATAAGTTTTCTATGGCCGAATTGGGAGCCTTTGGGGGCGGGGTATCAGGTAAGCGCTTCTGTCTTAACTATAAGTTCCGGCGGCTTTTGGGGAAAAGGGCTGGGACAGGGAACGCGAAAAATTGTCAGCGTACCGGAGATACAGAGTGATTTTATTTTTTCGGCATATTCGGAGGAAGGCGGTTTTATAGGAGTAGCGCTTTTTATAATAGCGTTTGGCGTGTTCGCATGGCGCGGTTACCGGGCCGCGTTGAAATCCGGCAGCGAGTTTAAGCGCCTGCTTGCCTGCGGACTGGTAACGACAATTTTTACTCAAATGCTGCTTAACATTGCCGTTGTATCGGGCGCGCTGCCGGCAACCGGCGTGCCTCTGCCGTTTTTTTCTGCCGGCGGTTCATCTCTTTTAATTACTTTGATAATGTCCGGTCTTATAGTTAATGTTTCGCGTACGCCGGTGTCTTCCTTAAAGGCCGAAAATATGAATAATGGAGTTTACAGTGGAATATAATGCCGCAATGAACGAAGAGATAGATTTGGACGCATCCGGAGAGTCCGGAAAAGAAGATTTCAAATTTGAAAAACCTTTGCGGCGCATCCTCATTGCCTGCTCAATTATTTTGGCGGGAGAATTGATTTGGCTGTTTGTGGTAAGTCCCTGTATGCCGCTTAGCGCTGTTGATATAAGAGGTTTGGACGGTATAACAAGGCTGACCGTCCTAAGACAGGCGGGCATTGACGCGCGTTCTTCGTTCATGTCTGTAAACACGTTTGCGGTAAAGGAAGCGCTGTCGTTAATTCCGCTTATCGAAAAAGTGGAGGTTGAAAAGCACTTCCCCGATACGGTAGAAATAACAATTACAAACCGTGTGCCGGTCGCGGCGGCGGCGGTGAACATAAACGGCAGAACGGTTCCGGTATTTTTTGATAAGGAAGGCGTACTGTTTCAAATTGGACAGAGCGAGAGCAGGACAAGCGAAAGCGCTTTACCGCTATTGTCCGGCTTGGTATTTGAAAATGTAAGCGCCGGTATACGCGTTCCCGAATTCATTGCGCCGCTTTTTAATGATTTGGAAACTCTGCGTTCAAATGCCCCTGAATTACTTTCAATAATTTCCGAAATTCATATTAGCAAGAAAAAATATGACGCATACGATTTGACGGTTTACCCGGTGTATAATCCGGTTAAAATACATATAGGCCAGCATATAACCGAGGATAATCTGCGTTATATACTGCTGTTGCTGGATGTGCTTAACGAAAAAGGGATGGCGGTTGATGAGCTTGATTTTAGGACCGGCACCGCGTCGTATAAGGTTAGGTGAAAGTTAGATGGCCAAAAACAATATCATTGTTGGACTTGATATAGGCACGACAAAAGTGCGCGCCATCATTGCGGAACGCGATCCGCAGGGAACTTTCTCTATAACCGGCGTGGGACAGAGTCCGTCTACAGGGCTGCGTAAAGGCGTTGTGGTAAATATTGAGGCGACGTTGCGTTCAATCGCCGCCGCTATGGAATCCGCCGAAGATATGAGCAGGCAGATTGCGCGTGATTGCTGGATAGGCATAGGCGGAAATCATGTTGAAGGCGTAATCTCCCGCGGCGTAGTCGCGGTAAAAGGCAATAATCGCGATCGCAATGAAATAAGCGAGGACGATTTGGAACACGTACGGTATATCGCCTGTTCTTTTAAGCTGCCTATGGACAGAACCACGATTGAGGTGATACCGCAGACATATATAGTTGACGGTCAGACGGGTATACGGGATCCGCTGCACATGATAGGGATGCGGCTTGAAAGCGAAGTGCTGATAATCACCTGTTCGCAGACGAGCGAGCAGAATCTTGTAAAATGCGTGAACCGCGCCGGTTTTACGGTGAACGGCGCTATTTTACAGACCTTGGCGGCGGGACGCGCCGTTCTTACTGAGGAAGAAAAAGAGATGGGTGTCGCTCTGCTTGATTTGGGGGGCGGAACATCAAACATTCTTGCCTACTCTCAGGGGGCGGCTTTTTTTACGTCTTCCGTGCCGGCGGGCGGGAATCAGGTAACAAACGACATATCCATCGTGAAAAACATAGCGTTTGACTCCGCCGAAAAGATAAAAATTGAGGCCGGGTGCTGCTGGGAGCCTTTTCTTGACGGAATGGGTGACGCGGTAATAGTTCCGGGAATGGGCGGGCGTTCCCCGCTTCTTATCCCGCGTTCTCAGATTTTGCAGATAATAAAGCCGCGCATGGTAGAGATATTTCAGCTTGTTAAGGCAAAGATAGAGGAAGCCTGCCCGTTGCGGACGCTGGGCGGCGGCATGGTGCTGACCGGCGGCGGCGCTAATTTGGCGGGCGTAACCGAGCTTGCGGCGGAGGTTTTTAATACTCCGGTTCGAATAGGAAACCCGTTGCCGGTGGTAGGTCTTGTTGAAGAGTACCGTAATTCCAGCTACGCTACGGCGGTGGGTCTTGTGCTGGAAGGCAACGACCGTGAGATAGGTTTAGATCCGGCTTCCGGGTCGGATGCGTTTTTGGGGCGTTCCGGCGGCCCGGAGTGGAATCCGCTTTCTGTTTTTGGAAAGATAGGACGCTGGATTAAGCGGGAATTTTTTTAAGTTAAAACCCGTGTTATATAAGCGCCTTACGGCGGCGGATTTAGAGAGTTGTCAAGTTAATCGCTTAAAGCGGTTAAATACTTATAGATTTGGGGGATATTATGAATATCTTGGGAGTTTCTGATGTAGAGATTGCCGGACAGAGCGAGACCATTATTAAGGTTATAGGCGCTGGCGGCGGAGGTTCCAATGCGATAAACCGCATGATTGAATGTGGTGTGGAAAACGTTCAGTTTATTACCGCGAATACGGATTTACAGGCGCTTAACAAAAGTAAGTCTCTGTTAAAGCTTCCGATAGGCGCGAAACTGACGCGGGGGCTTGGAGCGGGCGGTAAACCGGAGGTGGGCGAGAACGCCGCTATGGAGGACCGCGAGATGATAGAAAACGCTCTGCGCGGCGCGGACATGGTTTTTATCACTACGGGTATGGGCGGCGGAACCGGTACCGGCTCCGCTCCGGTAATTGCCGAAATAGCTAAATCTTTGGGCGCTCTTACCGTAGGTGTTGTTACGATGCCGTTTGAATTTGAAGGCAAATTCAAGATGCGTGTGGCGGAGGAAGGGCTTGCAAAACTGCGTTCCGTTGTGGATGTTATAATCACGATCCCGAACCAGAACATCTATAAAATTGTTGACCGTCACACGTCGATGTCGGAAGCCTTTTTGAAGGTTGACGACGTGCTACGCCAGGGTATTCAGGGTATATCGGATATGATTACCAAGCATGGCGAGATAAACATAGACTTTGCGGACGTGCGGGAATTCATGCGCGGGCAGGGCGGCGCTCTGATTGGAATAGGCGTCGGGTCAGGCGATGACCGCGCTGTTGACGCGGCGGAGGCGGCCATGAGTAATCCAATGCTTGAGGAACATTCAATCGCGGGCGCTCAAAAGATACTGGTTAATGTGGTGGCCGGTAAAGACTTCTCGCCGCCGGAACTCCAGGACATTGTAAATAAGGTTATGGAAGGCGCGGACGAGGATGTTCAAATAAAAACAGGCTGGGTTATTGACGACAGTATGGATGACCGGGTGAAGGTTACTGTTGTTGCCACCGGTTTTGACACTCCAACCGTTACAAAATTAAAGGACGCGAAACGGGCGGAAGAGGAGGAGTCTCAGGCTAAACGCGGCGACTTTTTGTTTGATGACGAATGGGAACGCATCAGGGGCGGCGTGGAAATTAAGCCTTCTTTGCCGGTTCGCGGCGATGACCTTGAAGTTCCGACTATTATGCGGCGCGGAAACGTGAGTATGTTTGAAAATTACGGCGCGTACAAGCAGCAGGGCGCTTAACAGAGAAATGCCGTCAATGTCCCGGAAAGACGCGCTCATTGAACGCTATCGTTCAAGACTTGCGGGCATAGAACGTTTATCGCGGCGTACTATAGAAACCTATCTGCCGGAGATAAGAAAGCTGTTTGAGATTACGGGTGAAGATGTGGAGAGGGCGGACAGCGCGATTCTGTCTGAATATCTTAGTAAGCGGGTTTCCAACGACAAGATAGACGCGCGTTCTGTCGCTAAAGCTATTGCCGCTATGCGCTCGTTTTACCGTTTTATCATTGACGAAGGGTTGCGTGAGGATAATCCGGCTTCGTTACTTGAAACTCCCAAACGAAAACGCCGTTTGCCGGAATCTCTTTCAAAAGAAACGGTTGACGCGCTGCTTGCGACGATAAATACGGACACGCCTTTAGGGATTAGAGACAGGGCGCTGGTTGAACTGTTGTACTCATCCGGGCTTAGAGTCTCCGAGGCGGTAGGGCTTGACGTTGACGATTGCTTTTTTAACGAGGCTGTTGTACGTGTCAGCGGCAAGGGAAACAAGGAACGGCTTGCGCCTTTCGGCTCAGATGCCGAGGCGGCGCTTCGCGCCTACATAAACCATGCCCGTCCGGTATTCTTAAAGGCGGGGCGGAAGACTAACGCTCTTTTTTTGAACCGCGCCGGACAGCGTTTGAGCAGGAAAGGCATTTGGAAAAACTACGCCGCTCTTGCGGTTAAAAACGGCACAAGTTCAAAACTGCACACCTTGCGGCACAGCTTTGCCACAGAGCTTCTTGCCGGCGGCGCGGACCTGCGTTCTGTTCAGGAATTGTTAGGACACGCGGATATATCGACGACACAAATATACACCCATGTCGCCGCTTCCCGTCTTGAAGAAGCGCATAGAAAGTATATGCCCAAGTTGGGGAATGATAACGTGTAAATGACCGCCGGCGGGCGGGGGCGTTGCGGGGGTGTCCCCCGCAGAGGGGGTAGACCGCAACGTTCCCCGGCTTCGCCGGGGGGCGGTGCGGGCGCAGGGGGAGGCTTCCCCCTCCTTTATTCAATATTTTCAAGGAAACCGGATGAAAACAAAGCGTCATATTTACGGATTAATTGCTTTTATAATTATCGCTGGCGGTGTAGTGTTCATTTTATACTACGAAAAGAATAAAGAACGGCTGGATTTAGCCCGTCAAATCGCGGAGTACGGGCCGCGAAAGGGTGTGCCGCGTACGATAGACGATTTGAAGCGGGCAATAGCGGCTTACGAAAAGCTTCAGTTGCAGCATATAAAGGACGCGGCGCAGACTGGCACTTATTGGAAAATCCTTGGTACGCGCTTTCAAGATAAGGAGATGTATTTCGAGGCAATTGACGCGCTGAAACACGCTATCGATATAACGCCCGATGACGAAACTTTGCACTATCTTTTGGGTTTGAACGCGGCTTACGCCTCTAAGTCCGCCTACGATGCCGGGGAAGGCGCCATAGGGGAAAGGTCGCGGCGTTGTTTGGAACTGGCGGAAGACGCTTATCTGCGCTCGATAGAATTAGAGGGTAAATACAATCAGGCTCGTTTTGCTCTTGCGGTGCTGTACATATATGAGCTTGACCGTCCCGCCGACGGCATAGACCAGCTTGTCGCTTATATGGAAAACCGTTCCGGGGACGCGGACGCGATGTTCATGATGGCGCGGGCGTTCTATATGCTGGGACGTTACCGCGAAGCGGTTGACTGGTACGACCAGGGGATTCCGCTTACTAAAGACAGGATGAAGAAGGCTGAAGCGGAAGAAAACAGAAGATTTATTTTAGGTTTGATGTAGTCGATGTAAAAGAAAGGGGTAAAATAATCAAACGGGGGCTGCTTGACTTAATAATTTCACGTATTCCCGGGTTTAATTCCGGTATGCGTGTGTTTTTAACCGGAAGATTCGACTGTGAAAGTGAATTTACCTGTTTGAGTCCGGCAGAAATCGAAGAAATTTGCGCCGAAGAAGCCGAAATAAAGGGAAGGGGTGAAAAAGCAGAGGGGAAAGGAATATCCGCAAGGCGGAGAAAGCTTGCGAAAAATTCCTCGCGGCTGCTTTTTGAGGACGAGGCGGGGCGCTGGAACATGAAAGACGTTGTTTCGCAGGCTCAAAAAGACGCGGCCTTTATGGAAAGTCGTGGTATACGCTGGGTTTCCATTGTTGAAGACGTTTACCCTTCGCTTCTGCGCGAGATTTACGACCCGCCCGCCGTGCTGTTTTATCGCGGCGAGCTTCCACCGCCGGCGGCGGACTCGGTTGCGATAGTCGGCACACGTAAGGCCGGCGCGGCGGCTTTACGCTGGGCATATACGACGGCTAAAGATTTGAGTAAAGCAGGCGTGGTGGTGGTTTCGGGGCTGGCGCTTGGTATTGACGCTATGGCGCATCGCGGCTGTGTGGATGCGGCAAGCGCTGTTGACGGCGGCGGCTTCTATTCCGGAGGCGGCGTGGAAACGGGCGTGGCTCCCGCGGCGGCGGTCTTAGGCTCTTCCGTTGACGAGGTATACCCCGCGTCAAACCGCGCTCTTGCGCGGCGTATAGTCGGGTCAGGCGGCGTTCTTTTAAGCGAGTATCCGCCCGGCACGCTTCCGGCAAAATGGCGTTTTCCGGCGCGAAACAGGATTATTTCGGGTCTATGTAAATGCGCCGTAGTCGTGGAAGCCGGAGAAAAGTCGGGGGCTCTTATTACCGCATCCTTTGCGCTTGAACAGGGGCGGGACTTGTTTGTTGCCGGACGCGCCGGCGGCGGCGCTGCTGAAGGCGGCGCGGGTGGGGATGCCGGCGGCGGGTTTTATTCTGAAGGCGGCGCTACCGGCGGCGGTTCTGCCGAAGAAAGCGCGGGGAGAGACGCCGCTTGCGCTTTTGGCGCGGGCGCGCGGCGGCTTGCCGAAGAAGGCGCTAAGGTGGTATATAATTCGGGAGATATACTTGCGGAGTTAACCGGCCGTAATTAGTCCGTCGTAATGGGAATCAGTTCCTTAGAGGAATACATGAGTGTAAAAACTGTAAAAACAAAGAAAACCGCAAAAAAAAGGACTTTGGTGATAGTTGAGTCTCCTGCCAAGGCCAAGACTATCGAAAAGTATCTTGGGCCGTCTTATAAGGTGAAGGCTTCTATGGGTCATCTTATAGACTTGCCTAAATCAAGGCTGGCTATTGATGTTGACAATAACTTTGAACCGGAGTACATAACCGTACGCGGACGGGCAAAGTTGTTAAAAGAACTGCAATCGGATGCCAAAAATTCGGATGAGGTTCTGCTCGCCTCTGATAATGACCGTGAGGGTGAGGCTATAGCGTGGCATTTGCAAAAGGCGATAGCGGCAAAGAACGAAAAAATTCCGATAGCCCGCATAAGTTTTAACGAGATTACGCCTCAGGCTATAAAGGCGGCGGTCGCCGCTCCTACAAAAATAGACGACGCAAAGGTAAACGCTCAGAAGGCGCGGCGGGTGCTGGACCGTCTTGTCGGTTACAATCTTTCGCCGCTTCTTTGGAAAAAAGTTAAAAACGGGCTTTCCGCGGGGCGTGTCCAATCGGTGGCTCTGCGTCTTATATGTGAACGTGAAAAAGAGATAGAAGCCTTTACGCCGGAAGAATACTGGTCACTGGAAGCGGACTTTAAGACGGGGAAAACGGTTTTTACCGCCGTTCTGATTACATGGAAGGGTGAAAAGGCGGAAATACATAGGGAAGCGGACGCGCGGCTTATAATTGACGCTATAAAAGACTCTGTATTCACTGTAAGCGGGATACGCGAAACGGACAAAACTCTGCGTCCTCGTCCGCCGTTTACAACGTCGCAGCTTCAACAGACGGCGGCTAACAGGCTGGGTTTTACCAGCAAAAAAACAATGCAAGTTGCCCAGCAGCTTTATGAGGGTGTCAGTGTAGGCGCTTCGCCTGTAGGTTTGATTACATATATGCGTACTGACTCCGTACGCATATCGCAGGTTGCTCTTGAAGAGGCGCGTAACTGGATAGGGCAGAATTATCCTGCCGAGTTGCCGGAAAAGGCCGCCGTATACTCTTCCGGGAAGCAGGCGCAGGACGCTCACGAGGCAATACGGCCCACATATATCAAGTACACTCCCGACGAGATAAAAGACAAGCTTACTCGCGACCAGTTTCGTCTTTATTCGATAATCTGGGAACGTTTTGTCGCAAGTCAGATGAAACCGGCGTTGACGCGGACGATTAGCGCGGATATAACGGACGCGGAACAGACTGCGGTATTCAGGGTATCCGGCACAAATATAGTGGAGCAGGGGTATCTGAAAGTTTTAAGTACGCTTGCGGCGAAAGAGGATAAAGGTAAAACTTTCCCGCCTATAAAGAAAGACGAGAATCTAAAACTGGAACGTTTTACGCCTGAGCAACATTTTACGCAGGGGCCGGCGCGTTTTACGGATGCCGGTATAGTTAAAACTTTGGAAGAAAAGGGTATTGGCCGTCCGTCAACATACGCGCCGACAATATCGGTACTGCTTGACCGCGGCTATGTTACCCGCGCTAACAAACAGCTTGTTCCTTCAGTGCTTGGTAAGTTGATATGCAATATGCTGGTAGAGCATTTCGGAGATGTTGTAAACGCGGACTTTACCGCCGGTATGGAAACTGGTCTTGACGAGGTGGAAGGTAGTTCCCGAAACTGGCCGGATATGATACGTGATTTCTACAATCCGTTCAAAATTCGTGTTGATGAGGTTGGTAAAAAGCTGGAAAGTATTAAGGGTACGCTTGACGAAAAGACTGACCAAATCTGCGAGAAATGCGGTCGTCCAATGGTAAAAAAGCTTGGGCGTTTCGGCTACTTTTTGGCTTGTTCCGGTTTTCCTGAGTGCCGTAACACAAAATCTATTCCACTGGCAAAATGTCCCAAATGCGGCGGCGACATCGTGGCGCGGCACGGGAAGGGCAAAAAATTCTACGGCTGTGTAAACTACCCGGAATGTGATTTTCTAACGCGCTTTATGCCGCTTGTTGGTCAAAACTGCCCTAAATGCGGGTGGTTTATGGTCGAGAAGTACGATAAAAGGCACGGCTCGCACAAGGCTTGCATAAACCCGGACTGCGATTACTTGCACAGTAGTGATGAATAGTTTTGGGTTTGTTCAATAGAGTTGTTTGGAAACCTCAAGTTTCTGAACAACTCTATTACGGGTTTTACGTTGGGGTGGGGGGGGGGGGGGCATTGTGGCAAAAAAGAAACCGCTTGTTTTTGAAACGCCGTCTACAGCAAAATTATGTGTTCATTGTAGGGGTAGTGACGGAAAAGAAAAAGAAATTTATGAAACGCCGGAGGCGGCTTGCAGGCGGGCCGCTTATATAAAAGAAGAACGCGGGGTAACGCTCAAAATTTACCAATGCCCAAAAGGGAACGGCTGGCATCTTACAAAAGATGCAACTGAGTATGACTCGGTCTATTTTTCAAATGGTTATGGCGGCAGGATTTCATGGGAATACTCTACGGAAGAGTGTCCCGCAAGCGCCGAAATAAATGTTGTCTCTACCGGAAGAAAAGCATCATATAAAAAACCTATAATTAAAATTGAAAGTAAAGCGGGTCGAAAAATCACGGTAACCGGCAAAATTTCAGAGCATATAAAAGAAATAAGTATAGAAAAACTATTCAACATAAGTCTTAACAATACGTTTTCATTCTATCTCGCAAAGGATTTCCTTGACGACTCGTATCATCAAATAACAATTTTTGAGGAAAAAGCCGTATCAAAAAACATAAGAAGTTACACGGCGCTGGTCAGAAAAACGGATATACTGGAAAAAAAGATAAAAAAAGGAGATCTTGTCAGCGCAAACATGGAAGCAAAAAGCATAAACGGCAAAACCGTATGGAAATGTACATTCTAACCGGCCAGCCGGTTTCCTCCTTTGCCTTCAACACGAAAATGGCGATTGGCATACGCGGCTGTCTGCCCTCACCAGCCCGCCAGTGGGGCAGCCAGCCGGCTACCAGTGGCTGCCTCGACTTGCTTTCAACAAGCAAAGGGCGATTGGCATACGCGGCTGTTTGCCCTCACCAGCCCGCCAGCGGGGCGGCCAGCCGGCTACCAGTGGCTGCCTCGACTTGCTTTCAACTAAGCTTTTCAATGCTTTTTATTCGCAGTGGGGTCTAATCCCCCGCCCTTTAGGGCGGCTCGAGTTGGCAACGCCAAATAAAAAATGGTAGTAGACCCCACAGTTAAATAATTTCCTTGCAGAACGAACCACGTAAATAATGTAGCGCCTACATGATACCCCGCTGCTTGCGGTGGGGTGGTTCATCCGGACTGCCGTTTCTCCCCGGTTTTTGCCGGAGCCTTTTTCGTTCTTCCCTTCTTCTTCCCCTCTTTCTCTATAGACCGGAAGCTCCTCAAGGCCGATAATAAAGATATGAATAAGCCGGTTCTTCTTTTTTTCTTTTTTCAACTGTGCCTTTCCGCCGGGGCGGAGCAGTTTTTTTACAAGTACGAAACAGGTAATAAGTACCGTATTGTCTCGGTGGTTAACGAAGATGTGTACATTAACCGGCGTTTCTGCCACAGGGCGCGGATCCTGAACCGTAGCGCCGTCGAGATAGGGGAAATAACAGGAGATACCGCCGAATACAAGGCCAATTTTCAGACCGCGGAACAGATACTTGAGGGGGGTGGTAGTTTCCAGTGGTCGATGGAATACGATTCTGTTTTTCAGCAGGACAAATTCGGTCGTATGACCATAGACGACAAATACTATATGCCTGTGGTTCGCAATGTGCCGGTGTTCCCCAACAGGGACTTGAAAGAAGGCGAAGCCTGGACCGCCGAAGGCCACGAGATGCACGATTTCAGGACTTCATTTGGTATTGAAGAACCGTACCGGATACCGTTTGAGGCAAACTATGTCTTTTTAGGAAACAGGGTATGGAAGGGCAAAAGCTATCCGGCGTTTTCCGTTTCTTACCGGATTTTTTATGAACCGCGCGCCGTTTCCGGAAAAGTCTGGCCTCGCCGGATAATGGGCGCGTCGGATCAGATCGTGTACTGGGACGCCGGGCTTGGGCAGGCCGCCGCCTACGATGAAACGTTTCGCATGGTATTTGAACTTTCAAGCGGCTCAACCGTTGAATACCGGGGCAGGGCCGAGGCGGAAATCATCGAGTCGGAAATCATGAAAAAAGAAGATGTGGCCAAAGAAATCGCCGACGAAATCGCGAAACTCGGCATTGACGACGCCTCGGTACGGATAGTGGATGAGGGAATAACCATCAGCCTTGAAA
>JAITDS010000144.1 GCA_031282435.1 Spirochaetaceae bacterium | reverse complement strand
GCGACGACGGGGTCAATTGCTTGCCCCAGCAAGCGATACAACCGGTAGTTGTCCTTCCGAACTCCTACACCATACCAGATAACCGCATGCTTTTATCATAGCTTCGCGTCGCAAGCGCGTACGCGCTTGCTTAGCCAAAACCGCGTACGCGGTTTTGCGTGATTGCGAAACGGGTAAGATTTTTCGATGAGGCGGCGCGGCCTCTTGAAATTCTTTTGCGTATGTGTATATACTGATTCAAAATAGAAAAGGGTTTAGGCAGGCATTGTCTGCTGCCCTTGAATTTATTAGGAGGAAATTTTAATGAAAAAATTTCTAGTACTGTGCGGCGGTATTGCCCTTGTGTCGGCGGGCGCCGCGTTTGCGTTGGATCTACCGGACGCCCTTCAAATTCCGGGGCTTACTGTAAGCGGTGATGTTAGGACGGGTCTAAGAGTTGACGGGGGAACCTTTGATGATTTCGGGAAGAACAATATCTTCCAACTCCGCGATGAAGAAGCGGGTGCGGTTGACCCCACTGTGTATGCCTACAGCGACGATATTGACGACGGTACGCCGTTCCGCGCCCAGTTGGTTCTTCAATGGCAGCGCGACAACCTCGGCGTAAAAACTCGCTTACGCTATGTCCCGATTGACGGTGCTACTCTCGGTAGCAGTACGCTGGCAACTTTGAACAACACAGTAAATCAGGCCTTTGTGTGGGGTTCAATACTCGATGGTAAGGCAAAGATAACGCTTGGCAAAACATTGGACGCTGCGTATGGCCTTTTCTATTCAAATTATAGCGGTTATAACAATGTAACAAGAAATAGTAGCAGTTTTGACGGAAAAGACGGTGGAAGACTCGATGTAACGCCCATTGATGGTCTTACAGTCGGCGCATTCTATGGTTCAGGGAATCTTTTTACCCAAGCTTTTAAAACCTATGCGCCGACTTCCTATGATGAAACAACTGATAGGGACCGCCGCTTTGTTATAGGCGCTAAGTATGTTACAGGCCCTATTTCTTTTGTAGCCAGCTTGTATCACAATTTCTATGATTGGGAACAAGATGATGGGGATAATTATGGAAATTATTATACGGATACTAGTGAGACTAGTAAACCTAAACCTTACTTTAATGGGGATGCGCTAGATAATTTTGATTGGGCATTACCCAATACTTCTAACCTGTTGGTAGGCTTCCGCTATGCCGAAGGTGGCTTGCAGGCCGACCTTTCCCTCGCGTTCGTGAACCTTGGCTCTATGACATATAGAGAAAGTATTAACCATTTGTCAACTGATGATTTGCCTAATGTATACAAGAAAGGCAACTACAACCCCTTCTGGGCTTTTTCGCCAAAACTTAAGGTGGCTTACAGTTTAGACGAAAAAATTACTGTGGCTCTTGGGCTTAGTGATCTAAAATTTGCCGATATGTATTATTATGACGAAAGGAAGGAAGACGATGCGGAAAACAGCGGTCTGGGCCACCTGTTCCCAATAACCATTAATCCTTCTGTTGCTTACGCGATTGATGATAATATTACCGCCAGCGTTGACCTTAACTTCAAAATTAACTCCAACGGCAGCGATCAGTTTGGTTTTGGCGTAAAACCTGCCGCCGAATTCAGCCTTGGTAGCGGCGCTACCTTTGTAGTGTATGACGAAATTACATTCTGGGCTAAATCCAACGATGACGATGACTTCATTAAGAAACATTCCAGTGTCATACCGGGTGGTGTTGGTCCCAATGCTTTGAATGGCGGGAATAACGGTGCTTCCGGTACTACAAACACCCTTCAGTTCGACTTTGTTTGGACATTCTAATTTAACGAAGTCCTAGAAATAGAGACTTCTAGTATGTGAGAACGGGCTTAAAAAAGCCGCCGGCGCAACTGCGCCGGCGGCTTTTTTGTCGGGTTTATACTCCGCCGCGCTTAGCGCGCGCTTGCGGCAGGGAGGCTATTTTTGCTGCCGGATGTTTTTTGTCATTTCCATTACTCTGTTGCCAATGTTTTTTGCCGCTTCTTCGGCACGTATAACGCTGCGGCGTATCTTGCCGCTTATCGTTTTAGGCATCTCTTCAACAAATTCTATGATGCGCGGATGCTTGTACAACGCGGTTTCCCGTTTAACGTAATCTTGCAGTTCGCGTCCAAGCGCCGGATTCGCCTCGTAACCCGGCGCGGCTACTATAGTAGCCTTTACAATCTGCCCTCTGTGCGGGTCGTAAACACCTGTAACGGCGCACTCCAGCACCGCCGGATGCTGCTGTAACACGCTTTCTACCTCAAAAGGGCTTATCCTGTAGCCTGAGCTTTTTATCATGTCGTCAATACGTCCGCTGAACCAAAAATAACCGTCCTCGTCGCGGACGGCAACGTCCCCCGTGTGGTAAACATTGCCGATAAAAGCCTGTTTCGTAAGCGCCTCGTCGTTGTAATAGCCGGAAAAGATGCCAAAAGGCCGCCCCTTGTCAAGACGCAGCACAATCTCGCCCGCCTCGCCGGCTTTGCAGGAAGCGCCTTCAGCGTCGATTACGTCAACGTCGTAGCCCGGCGACGGCCGCCCCATAGAGCCGGGTTTTAGCTTCATCCACGGGAAAGTCGCTATTATCAGCGTGGTTTCGGTCTGACCAAAGCCTTCCCTTATTTTTAGCCCCGTCATCTCCGTAAACTTGTTCGATACTTCTGGATTCAGCGCTTCTCCCGCCGTTGTACAGTATTGCAGCGATGAAAGGTCAAACTTTCTTATGTCTGTTTTTATCAAATAACGGTACACTGTAGGCGGCGCGCAAAACGTCGTTATGCGGTAGCGCCATATTTTTTCCAGCAATTTTTGCGGAACAAACGAAAGCATATCGTAGACAAAGACCGCGCTCCCCGCAATCCACTGCCCGTAAATTTTACCCCACATTGCTTTGCCCCAGCCTGTTTCCGCCACCGTAAGATGAAGCCCGTTGTCTTTCACGTTCTGCCAGTATTTTGCGGTAACTATATGCCCCAGCGGATAGGTAAAGTTATGCAGTACCATTTTTGGTTCGCCCGCCGTTCCCGATGTAAAGTACAACAGCATGATGTCTTCATTCTTTGGCGAATCGCTTTTTGACGGGCGTTCAAAATTTTCCGAAAAGCAAGCGGGTTTGTAGCGGGTCCAGTCCGTCCGGTCGTGGCCTACCGTAACAAGATGCTTAATTGTGGGCGAGGCGGGCAGCGCTTTTTCTACTTCCGTTTGTAAATGCGGGTCGTCCAGCGTAATTATCATCTTGATTCCGGCGGCGTTGTTTCTGTATACGATGTCTTTTTCCAGTAGCATATTCGTCGCGGGAACGGCTACAGCGCCTATTTTGTGCAGCGCAAGCAGAAAAAACCAGAATTCATAGCGCCGCCGTAGAATCAACATAACGGCATCCCCTTTTTTTACGTCAAGCGCTGTTAAAAAGTTTGCGGCTTTATTCGTCTCTTTAGCCATAGTCGCAAAATTGATAATGTACTCGCTCGCGTCATCGCACCAAACAAGCGCGCGCCGGTCCGGCTCCTCAGTAGCGTATTTATCAACAACGTCATACGCAAAGTTAAAATTTTCAGGAATATGGATTGAAAATTCTTTTTGTAATTCTTCATAGGAATTGATGTTATCATCAATGTCAACATAATCATGCAGCAGCATAAAATCCCCTTATTTATCATTGTACTTGTTCGCCAACCCGGTCGGTTGTCGCCCAAGTCCCTGCAAAATGCGCGGCATTTTGCGTTTTCGAGCGGAAGTCGTTCGGAAACTGAAGTTTCCGAACAACTCTATTGTATTTGGTTTAACAATCCGACCGCCTGCCGGCAAGCTCAATTTAGCCTGGCTTCTGGAAACATAGAGTTCCGAACAGCTCTGTTTATAGTTTTGACACAATATAACGATAAAGGTTGCGTTGAGCAATCCCGTTTGTTACATTCAAATCTTGTGTCTGTCCTATTTGCGCCGGGAACGCGCGGCACTATGTATAGTCTCAGAAAGAAATAGGACACCCGCGCCATAAGAGGCGGCCTGATGTAGAATGGAAATTTAAAAGAAATCTGTTTTACAGAGGTACGCCCCATGAAAGGCAAAATCGGA
>JAITDS010000140.1 GCA_031282435.1 Spirochaetaceae bacterium | reverse complement strand
TGGCAACGCCAAATAAAAAATGGTATTAGACGGGTTTGCGCCGCAAACCTCCACAGTTAAATAATTTCCTTACCCGATCGAACCACTTAAATAATTTCAACGCCTACAAGATACCTCGCCGCAAACGCCGGTCTTTGACCTTAGGCGCGCCGCGAGGTGGTTCATTTTGGCGCTCAACCTGAAGATGCTGAGGAAAATGGGGTTGTACCGCCTAAAGAAAATGTCGATTGGAAAGAAGAGTGTCAGCACCAAACGCCGGATGATGTATGCGGCCCTTAATGAGGATTTGCTGTATCAGGCTTTGTTTACAGAGTAAACGCCGATGCGCTACAGTTTCCCGCAAAGACATTGACAAAGTTGATACTACGGTGAGATAGTGAATTTGTTCGTCAGTCCTGTTGATTGTTGTTGGCTTTTAGTTAATTTACAAGGCTTGTAAAATGCCGGCATTTCGCATTTCTAAGCGTAGGCCGGAAACTTGAGGTTTCCGAATAACTCTAGCTTTTGCGGATTAAGGAGCAGATATAAATATGAACGCGGTTGTTTATGTATCAAAGAGCGGGAACACAAAAAAGCTATCGGATGTTATAGCGCAAGCTATCGGGGTGGATGCGCAAGCTATCGGCAATGGTGTGAATTTAGCGCAAATTGACCTATTGTTTATTGGCGCTTCTATATATGCCGGTAAAATAGACAGCGCTCTTCGTAAATTTCTGCAAAGTCTTACCCCAAAACAGGTTGCTAAAGCTGTTGTCTTTGGAACTTCGATGAGCGGCAAAAGCGCGCTTGCCGAAATAAAATCAATACTTGAACCAAAAGGAATTCCTGTTTGCGGTGAAGCGTTTCAATGCAAGGGCGCGTTTTTGTGGTTTAACCGCGGACACCCTGACGCAGGCGATATGTCTCGTGCCGCGGATTTCGCTAGAAACATCTGTGCTAAAAGCGGCGTACAGGCCTAGCCATGAATCATTAGAGCGCCGGCGCATTGCCGGAAAAGCCTAGTGCTGTCCAGTATAAATGAAAATACAATTCTAAGAATCCGGGTTCGGCAATTTGCCGTGACTTCCTCCCGCTGAATAGGTACAACAAGTTTAGCACATTACCAAAATCCGGCAAATGGGAGAAAGCGATGAATGTTTTGGTGAACAAAACGTGAAGCATCCGGACGCTGCCCTCTCCGGCTTACAAGATTATAGATTCACAAAGCGCGAAGACGGCTTTAACTTCCGAAGAGAAGGGTTTTTCGACGTAAGGAAAAAAATCAAAGAGCGTAAACGGCGCATAGTGGTAGAATAACGGGTAATATTCTTGCCGTTTTAGTTCACGCCGCCAAATACACGATACGAAATCAGAGATAAATCCGGCAAAGAAGGCCTGCGAAATCAACTGTGCCATGCCTCTTTCTCCCGCCACTTTGCTAGAATAAATGGATTTTTGACACGGTCCGGTGGGAATAGCCCTTCATTTTACACTTGCTAATACCGATATAGAGATAGGGAATCTTTATGTACAATAAATTACTTATACCAGTTACTGTGGTTTTGTTATTTTTGCTGCCTGCCGTGCAAGCTTTTGCGGGAGGTGTGAAGAACCCCAGTATTGAAGTAGACACTCCTTCTGAAACGAGCCGCCATATTTCGCTGGATTGGCGCGGCATATCGGAAGCAGCCGTCAAAAAATATCAATGGGCAATTTACCGTTTTGATTTAGAAGAAAAGACTTTTACACTGCTTAGTGAACTGGAGCCATTTCAAACGTCATATCTGGATGAAGATTTAATCCCGCCTCTTACCAGATATTACTATAAGGTAGAAAATTATCAAAAGGGTAGTTTGAAACAAATGAAACGAGAACGGGTAAATCAAAAAGATGTTCAAAATCAGCTAAAATCCGCCCTACAAGTTACGCCCGGCTCTTCGCTTAATATAGCACAGCCAAATATTAGCTATACCGCTGTAGAAAGTCCATCGCAGAGCGCCGCAATAGGTTCCCCAAATCAAATTTCGGGCGCTGGTACTCTTGATTTAGAATATTTGGACGATGACGACGATACGGATTTTTTTGACGACATTGAGGTTGAAATTGTAAAGCCGGAAGCGCCGCCGCGCCGCCAATCCTATTTGAACGAAGGAATTTATATCGGGGTCATTAGTTTTTCAGGAAAGGTAAGCGATATTACTCAGAATCGTGACGGGAATCCGGCGTTGGTTTTACTTGACGGGTCGGGCCGGCAAGCGCTGATTGAACACCTTGCGCGCGGCTACGTTCCATCAAAATCAAGCGGAACGGCTTTATACTACGCGGATCATAAGGCCCTGGCAAATTTGTCGGCTATGAGGTCGGACGGTAGTCTTCCCGGAAATATCGATTCTGTTACTATTATTACTTTTACAGACGGTATTGATACAAGCTCTACAGATGCCTCTTTTAAGCCGCTTGATGAACGTCCCAGATTTAAAAACAGCGTTTCATATAGGGATTTTATAAGCAAGCAGTTAAGCGCAAGCGCAATAAGCAGGCGTTTGCCGGGTGTAAAAAAGTTTAATGCATGGTCAATAGGTATTCCGGGCAAAGACGTTCAGAACAATATTGAATTTGGGCGTGGTTTGCAGGCTGTCGGCCCGGACGATTATTCGGAATTTACCAATGTTTCACAAATTGAAAAGATACTGCTTGGTATAGCGGATAAACTTCTCCTTACATATAAACCAAGGGTAAACCTTACGCTTTCTGCGCCGGCCTATCCTGTAGGAACTCAGTTAAGGATAACCTTTGACGGATATACGGCGGATGCTTCCGACCGCTATATTGACGCTTATGTAAGCTGGGATGAAGCAAATAAGTCATATATATTGGCTATTACAGAGCAGACCGGAATGAAGCTTGCCGATAATAAACGCCGCATCGAAGGAAGACGTGATGAAATAGGCATTGATTATACTATGATGCTGACCGATGAATTTCTTGAATCTAACGTTCAGCAATGGTATATACAGCCCGGGGAAGAAGCGTCCGGTTGGATGCAAAATAGCGAAGTTGTAACGAGCAAAACCGCGGATTTTACCTATGAACGCAAATCGGAAATTATTTATTTAGTGCTTGACAGTAGTTCTTCGTTAAATGAAAAAGATATTACCAGTATACGTTCCGCGATAGGGGTATTCATAAACAGGTTGTACGACGCTTTGTATGATCCGGCTGTCCGTAATAGCATTGCCGCTTCAAGCGGGAAAGGATTTTCTAACGGAAAGAGCGGGCAAACATATATAAGCGCGGAAAAAACGCCTCAGGCAGTCTCGGAAGTCTATATACAAACATACAAACCTGATAGCGCCGGAAAATCATCACAACCGGTATCGGAACTCGTGATACAAACATACAAGCCGGAGGCTACGGGAAGGTCTGACCAACCGGCTTCAGGTTATACCAGTCAAACATATAGTCAATCTAGTGGTACAACCATACCTGCCCGACAGTCTTCCCAAGCGTCTTCGGGATATTCGTCCCAGCCGCAGCAACAGGGTCGGACGGCAGCGCCGCCTGCTCCGCAGTCATCGACATACTCCACGCAGACTTACAATCAGCAGAGCGGAGCCGGAATACCCCAGCAATCGTTGCCTTATACACAGCAGCCGCAACAACAGGGATGGGCGGCAGCGCCGTCTGCCCCGCAGTCATCAACATACTCAACGCAGACTTACAATCAACAGGGCGGAGCCGGAATACCCCAGCAATCGTTGCCTTACACACAGCAGTCGCAACAACAGGGATGGGCGGTAACGCCGTCTGTTCCGCAGTCATCAACATACTCCACGCAGACTTACAATCAGCAGAGCGGAACCCCCCAGCAATCGTTGACTTACACACCGCAGACGCAGCAACAGGGACGGATAGTAACGCCGTCTGCCCAGTCTTTTACTTATAACAATACTGCTCCGCAGACACAACAGGGGAGGGTTCCAACACCCGCTCAGCCTGTTTCGGAGCTTACTATACAAACGTATAATCAATCCGGGGTAACAGGCAGTAGACCGGTTTCAGAGCTTACTATACAGACATATAAGGCTGGCGATGCCGCGTCTTCAAGAACGCCGCAAGTTACAATTCCTTCTTCACCGGTAAACAAGTCGTCCGAGGCTACGGCAAGAACGCCGCAGGTTACAATTCCTTCCTTGCAGATAAACAGGCCGCCTAACGCTCCTGTTTCAGAGCCTCCTGTTCAAACATGGCAGCGGCCCGGACAATTCCCGCCGTCAGAAACGTATCAGTCGCCGGCAACACAAGCTCGTCCGGCCGAAGTAAACCGTAGCGCGTCCGCGTCCGTACCAACAAATATTACCGTAAGACCTGTAATAGAGCTGTTTTCAGCGGCAAACGCCCCCGCAAATAGGCCTTCAGGGGGGAACGTTTATTGGATACAGCTTGGATCATACAGCAACGCAAACCATGCTCAGCGTTCGTGGCGCTCTTTTTCAAATACGGGAATAGGAAGCGCGGAAATATTTTCAACAAATGTAAACGGAACAACATATTACCGCGTAAAAGCCGGCCCGTATCCTACAAAAACTGACGCGGAACGGGCGCTTGCGCAACTTAAAAATTATTCGCAAGATTATAATGACAGTTTTATTACAAATGAATAGTTGGCGGATATTGGACTTGAGAGACAGGAAGCCGGTTTTTAGAATAAGTCCATTGTTAGGTTTAACAGGGTTGTACTGCGCGGGTAAAAATTTTGTTGGAGACATATTTACGGCAAAAGGGTTCGCGGTTCTTGATGTTGATAAACTTGGATACCTTGCGCTTGAAAATAGAAGGTATGAAATTGCCCAACGTTTTGGCAATGGCTTTTTAAGACCGGACGGCTCTGTTGACCGGCGCGTCTTAGGCGCGTATGTTTTTGGCAGACCGGAAGAACTTGCGGCTTTAGAAAAAATCGTTCATCCTGAGGTAAACGATTTAACTTTTGAATGGATGGAAGCTCATAATGGAACTCCCTGTGTAATTAACGCGGCGCTTTTACACAAATCATGTGTGTTTACGATGTTGGATGCAATTATTTTTGTAAGAGCGCCGTATATAATACGAATGTTCCGGGCAAAAAAACGCGACGGTCTATCATGGAAAGAGATATGGAAGCGTTTTTCCAGTCAGCGCTTCGATGTTTATTATTCCATTCCCAAAACCGATATTTATTATATAAATAATTGGGGATGTAGCTTTTTTTCGAGATTAGATTATTATAGGGTGGAAAAAAGAGTGAATGAAATTTTGAGCGTTTTGCGCGGTTGACTTGAGGTGATTTTAATGGAGAAAAAAAAATTATTACTCGTATCCGTATCTGTCGGATTATTTTTAGTTATAGTAATTGGCGCGTCAATACTGGTTTTTTCTCCGCGCGATTACCCGTCTGCAACAAAAGCTGAAATTGTACCAATATCGCCCGGAAAGCCGCAGGTTTCAGTCGCCGCTACGTCGTCTGAGCCGCCGCCGTCTCCGGCGGTAACGCAGTCTGATTCATCTACAGCGCCAATCAATAATGAACCCCCGCGTACTCTGGAAAATGTGATATACATAAATGGAGATAACGCCGATAACGCGGTGCGTGTTGAACGGCTGAATGACGGTAATACAAGAACGATTATTACTATTCCCAGTCCGCGTGAAAATATAATTACGGTTACAGCCCCTCAACCTGTTGCGGCAACGGCTGTCCCGCAGACCGAGACTGTTGCCGCCACCCCGCCGCCTTCGTCAAATACTACTGTTGCGGCAAGCACGCCTAAAGCAAGCGGTACAACGCCCACGCCTTCAGCAGGCAACGTAAAAACAGAAAAGCCCGCCGCCTCTAATAAACCGGCTTGGTGGGTGCAGACAAGCTCGTATTCTAAAAAAGCGTACGCTGATAATGCTAAAAAGTTTTTGGAGAGCAAGGGTATAACTTCAGTTATAATGAACGGAGTTGTCGGCGGCAAAACATTCTATCGTGTGCGCGTTGGGCCATACTCTTCACAGGCGGAAGCGGATTACTGGCTTTCCCTTATCAAGACAATTGAAGGCATGGAGAACAGCCTCGTTTGGAAAGGCTCGAACTTGTAGCTTCGTTATTCCAAAGACTGCGCGTTAAGCGGTAATACGTTTCCGCGCCCGTCTTGAGTCGTCAGGCGATCTCCATCAAAAATAATGCTGGCAAAGGGATGTACCTCTTTAGCCGACAAAGCCTGCCGTACAAGATCCATATCAAAACGGGCAAGGTGCTGACTGCCTTCCGCCGTGTTTACTATGGCATATAAATTTGAGCCGTTTACCCAAATAAGACTATTGCGGTTGATTTCATCCTCGCTTTGTTTAACGGATTGAAGCGTCTGCGCGTCTATGATAATGAGACGTTGAACGCCATCGGCTCCGTTTTCACCGGCTATAGCCACTGTTTTACCGCCGTTGCGGACGAGCGTGCGTGCCTGAATTGTATTTAAAGCGGATGTTTTAAGAAGTTCGCCTGATGCCGGCGCAATTAATACCAGCGTACCTATTGATGAATTTCTATCAATAAGTTTTATTCCTAAAACTCCGGCGGGTCCCGAAGTCTGCGGCGGTATATTTGCGGCGGCAATCAATGATCTCTGATCCTCGCTTATAGCGGCGCGTTCCGCGTTTGCTTCTTCAATTTTACGTTCCGCAAATTCTTCCAGCGCCGCCGCTTCTTGCCTCTGGTCTTCCAGCGCCTCTTCGCGCGCGTCTAAGTCCGCTTCTTGATCAGCGACAGCCGCTTCCCGCTCATCAAGAACTGCGAGCGATTCGGCATCTTCCGATGATGTCTGCCGCCGTTCTTCCGCTATCTGCTGTCTTTCCGTCTCAGCCTCGCGGCGTTGTTCCGCGATACGTTGTTCTTCGCGGGCAATCTCTTCCCGCTGTATGGCCGCCGTCTGCGCGGCGTTTTCAGCTTCGCGCTCTTTCAAATCAACCATCTGTTGGCGCTGTTCAACGCCCATATCGTCATCTTTACGCATTTCTTCTACAACTTCTCTACTGGTGATTGAAGTTGTGTCAACAGCGCTTAACGATCCGTCAGCCGCGGTTTGTAGCGGGATAAGCATTAATGTATTACCGGGCCATTCATCCCAACGCACGGAAATTCCCTCCCTCCCGGCTATAAGATCACTCATCAGCGGCGTTTTATATCTTCCTGAAAAATACTCGCGGTTCCGTCTGTAAACGGCGTTGTAAATGGTGATGTAATTGGCAATCAGGGATGCGTCAGCGGCGGAATAACTGTAAGCGGCTTCAAGATAACCTTGAATAATGAGACGCATATTTCGTATCTGATCTACTTCGGCGTTAGCGCCTATTCCGAAAATATCACCGTCCAGTTTGTCAAATTCCGCCGGGTATAGGCGGTGTATTACAAAGTAGCGCGAGTTATCCCCCGTTATAGATGCGCCGTCCCTAACCGCCGCGCCTAAATAATTGCCTATATTGAAAATCTGCTGCCGTGTGTCAATTCGTGTAGGCGCCGCGGTATTGTCGATAAATTCAACCGGTCCAATACCGCTTTGAAGCTCGTTTGTATCCACCGTTTCCTGCGCGCATAAAAAAGAAACACCGGAAATTAAAAAAATTACAAAAAGTATAAATCTTTGCGGCGCGGCATGGCGCGGCCAATAAACGTTTATCATATTTCAATTTTAACGCTAAATACTTAAAAATGGTAGGCCCGTAAAGGTTTCGATAGAGTTGTCCGGAAACTTCAGTTTTCGCAAGCCAAGCATGGCTTGGCCAACTTCCGTTTAAAAGACTTGGACGGCAACCAATCAGGTCGGCGAACAAGTCCAATCATAGCAGCCGCATTATAAACCGCCTCTTATTATTCTACGTATCCCGCAAAGAATTACAAAGCCATACAAAATGTCAAAAAATACTTGCGTGTTTTTCGCGGGATATAACGGCGACGGCAAAAATAGCAGATATGATAATTCATGCCAATTCGCGTACTCTAAAAGGGGGGCGCTATTTCCGGCATGGTCTCGCAAACCGCCCCTGCCGTTACGCGCCCCCCTGTCTTCATACCGCGCCGCCCGCAAGCGGGCTTACGCGGTATTCCGCCACCCCCCAGCCGGCCGCCAGTATCTTTTTCAGGTTACTGGCGAGGCTGGAAAGCCGGCGGCAGGCCGTTGGCGGGGTGAGCTTATCGCTTACTTGCTACAGGCGCAGTTCATAATGATTGACACTACCCCGTAAAACTTGTAATCTTATTTCATCTAACGCGCCTTAGAAAAGCGGCGCGGATATTCATTTTAAGGATGTTGAATCATGTCACGCACTTGCGATATTTGCGGAAAGCATACTGTTACAGGCAACAAAGTGAGCCATGCCAAAAACCATACACGTAGAACATGGCGGCCTAACATAAAAAAAATCAAAACCGAGATTGACGGCACAACGGTTACGCTTAAAATTTGCGCGCGTTGCCTAAAAAGTGATTTTGTTACGCGGAAAATCTCTGTAAACGGCTGATAGATTTGTTTGGGGGTAAGTTTCCAAACAAATTCCGCTAAACAATAAAAAAACAAACGGCCGGCTTGCCGGACAAACCAATCTCTTTTTAACTACGAGGCACGAACCTAATGACAAACGTCATTTCTCTTGGAGGCTCTATCGTTGCGCCGGATAAGGTCGATGAGAGTTATCTTGAAAAATTTGTTGGATTAATTAAAGAGTTTTTGCTTAACAATGTGGAGCGCCGCTTTATAATAGTTGTAGGCGGCGGCGGACCTGCCCGAACATGGCAGTCGGCGTATCGAAATGTCGGCAAGACGCTCGGCGATCCTATAAATGACGAAGCCGCCGACTGGATCGGCATAATGGCAACCCGGCTGAACGCTCAACTGGTAAAGGCGCTCTTTGGCGCTTACTGTACGGATGACGTTATTACCGACCCAAACGAAGAGCGCCGCGCTCCGGACGGTACGGCGCGGATTTTTACCGGACGAGTACTCCTTGCCGCCGGTTGGAAGCCCGGTTTTTCTTCGGATAATGACGCGGCGTTGCTTGCAAAACGCTTTGGCGCAAAAACTATAATCAATCTTTCAAATATAGAAAAAGTTTATACCGCCGACCCAAAAACCGATCCCCTTGCCAAACCGCTTGACGACATTACTTGGAAAGAGTTTCGCGCCATAACCGGCAATGAATGGACACCGGGAAAAAACGTCCCTTTTGACCCTATAGCGAGCCGCACCGCTGAGGATGCCGACATTGATGTAATCTGCGCCGCAGGCCGTAATTTAGAAAACCTTCGTCAAATACTATGCTACGGCCTTTACACCGGTACGCTGATTCACAGTTAATCAAGCGCCGGCTAATCTCCCCTGTAATTTTTCAGAACGCCCCCGCCCCACTGCCGTCAAAGAAATTGCGGGCAGATAAAAGGGGCGCGGGGAGCAAATTATTAGAAACCCGCTTTTAACCCGATTGAAACAATAAAACCTTGCCCGGACCAGCTTTCAACAAAACTGCTTCCGGCAAGAGCCGCGCCAAGGTCCAGTTCAAAGAATCGTAAATTGAACGACAGCCCAAGCCGCTGTGCCCAAACGTCTTCGGTCAAGCCGGTTCCGATAAACGCGGAAAAAATCTTTGGCGCGTTAAACTGAATGTTTAGCCCCCAGTTAAAAAACGCCGAATCGCTAAAAGCCGTATTTACTGTCGCGCCGATATTCGGGCGAATAATAAGAACCGGTGATTTGAAAGGTTTGGCAAGAGCGTACAAATCAAAACGTACAGGCCTGAAAATCTGCTTGTTTTCGTTGTCGCTACTCATAATCATTTTATCAACGTCCGGCATATTAAATTGAATCATCGAACTTGGGTCTGTCGTGTCGACATACATAGATATATCCGAAACGTCAAGGCTCATTCTATAATTTAATGTTGAAGGAACAAGCGGTATATGCGAAATTGATAAACCGGCATCGAGAACCGGCCAAACGGCGTAAAGGGCTTCAAGCGTAATATCAACGCCCGGACTGTTAAACGGATTGACTGTTCTGTCTAAATCCCATGCGGAATACAAATCTATTGATCCGTTGCCTTCAAGTCCGAATTGGGTATTATCGCTGTTGTTATACCCGTTCAGCGAAATCTCTTTGTGTTTCATATAAAAAAGCGTAAAAAACACGGAAGGGGCCGCCCTAAGCCATAACCTGTCGTTAAGTATTGTTTTGGAAGCGCCAATGCCCATTTCCAGAAAAGCGTTAACTCCGGCGGCCATCCCGTTATTAATTTCATTATTTTTAAGCCAATTAATATAATTTTGAAGCTCGCTGATACTGTCGGGCGTATCGCCGCTGGCAAGCTCTCTTATTTTCTTTAATGTGCTGATTGTTTTTTCCGGCAGATTTACGCGCGCCGTAATATCCGTTCCGGTGAAAAAATCAAAAACAAAAACATTTTTTACAGGAAGTCTAAAATAAATAGGATTTACAAAAAAAGCTATGTCCATATTAAAATCTTTCATATCGGCAGGATCAAAACCGGACCAGCTGTCTATTTCAAATAAATTAAAACCTTTTAACGATGTAAGCAACGTGATATCGGCAATTCCCAGTTCAAAGGTTTTACGGGTTTCCTGCCTGCCGGTACTAAGCGAAGCGCCTTCACTTGTCATCCACGACGGCAATTTGAAAGGGCGTTTAGCCGGAGCTTCCTTTTTATCCGCGTCATCTTCGGTTTCTTCCGCAAGTTCCGAAATAGGCTCAGGCTCTTCACCGGTAGTTTGTGTTTCCGGCTGTGCGGGACTTTCCTCGCCATTAACTTCATCATTCTGAGCGTACAAAAAAAATAAAGAACAAAAACTTATTAGAAAAATAAAGCATACTTTTTTCATTCTCATATTTTAATAAATTCATGCGGGTATAGTAAAGGGGGCGCTGATTGTATTAGATTCTCATTATGTACAATAAATTAGTTAATGAACTTGCGATTTGCGGCGTGAACACGGTTAAAGCCGCGGCACAGTACCATCCTGAAAGAATAAATAGACTGTTTCTTCGTGAAGAACGCCTCCCGCTTTTTAAGGATATATGCAAGCAACTTGCGCAGCGTAAGCGGCCTTACAAGATTTGTGATGATGAAGAGCTTTTGCGGATATGCAAGGATCAGCATCATCAGGGCGTTGTCGCTATGATTGAAGAATCTTTCATCGAACCGCTTACCCGTGAAGATTTATCTTTGTGGGTGGACGAAGCTAAAACCGGAGTCGTTCTTCATTCTATTGGCAACGATTTAAACATGGGCGCCATAGCGCGCGCCGCCGCGTTTTTTGGCGCTTATTTCCTGGTCATATCGGAATTTGACGCAAACACGATGGCGGGAGTCGGGTCAGGCGAAGGGCAACAGGCCGCGCCTCGTCTTTCAACGGCGGCTTTCCGTGTGGCGGAGGGCGGCATGGAACACGTCGTCGTCCGTTCCGTAAAAAAAACCGAAGCCTTTTTAAGGGATGCCTCTAAAAAGTTGTTCGTCATAGGCACAGACCCGCGCGCCCGTCTTCGTATCACCGATTTACCCGCCCTCATGAAGGATAATCCTTCCGGCGCAGCCCTTGTTTTGGGCAATGAGGAAGCCGGCCTGCCGGACGAAGTCAAACGCCGCTGCTCGTACCTAATGCGTATCCCCGGCACAGGCTGCATAGACAGTCTTAATGTCGCTCAGGCCGCCGCCCTATTTTTGCACGCCCTCTATGAACGCTAAAAAAAACGGTTAATTTGCGCAAATTATATAGAATGTCGCTTTTGAGTTTTTATTGGGCGCATCGCCGCTACGCGGCGACCGGGCTATCCGCTATAATTAAACAGGGCGGCGTTTACGCCGCCCTGTTTAATTCCGCTTCTATCCCTTGCGCGGTTTTAAGCGTTGATGCCTCGCTTGCGAATGAAAGCGCCGCATTAAAGCCGCAAACAAGTTTGCGCATAAGTTTAAACCCCGTGTAAGAATAAAAAAAAGGGCCGGCTTTCGCCGACCCTGCCCTTGAGGCAACCGAAGGTATAGTGATTTGGGAGGGGAACTATACCCCCGATATTCAATTTTCGGCATTTTTGCCGATTAACTTTAGCCGTTTTTAAGCAAAAATTGTTGTTAAAGTCTGCTTTCCCCGCAAAAAATGCCGCCGCACAAAATATATACTGACAGCGTATTTCAATTCGCGGACAGATTTTCGGGCAACGCCAACAAAAAATGGCAGTAGACGAATTTACGCCGCAAGATTTCACATTTAATGAATTTCCAAAGACTATCGCATCTCGTAGACTAGGCAACATTTACAAGATACCCCAGCCGCAGGGCGCGTACCCTGCGGCTGGGAAACTTATAATTGCGATAAGCGGCGCGAGGAGGAGATAAGGAGGATTATAGATTGCGCTCCAGAGCGTTGATGCGTTTTTGAGCAATACTTTCATCGAAAGAATCTTCGGTTACAAGCGCGAGCGCCTCTGTTGGACACACCTTGACGCACGAAGGTTTGTCGGCAACGCCTTTGCAAAGGTCGCACTTATTGGCAACCATTTTTTTTGTGCCGTCGTTTGCGACTTCCGCCGTCTCAATTATTTCGACAGCGCCGAACGGACAGGCTATTACGCAATTCTTGCATCCGATACACTTTTTCGTGTCTATGTAAACGGTGTTTTCCTTAATGCTTATAGCGCCCGATGTGCAAGCCTGCTTGCAGGCGGCGTTCTCGCAGTGCCGGCACTGTACCGGCGCACTTAATCTGGCCGTCTTTACCATAAAAAGACGCGGGTTAAAAGTGTAGCTGTCGGGGTCAATCTCAAATATACGCTTGCCTTCGTGAGCCACGACGCAGGCTATCATACAGGTTCTGCATCCGATACAGCGCAACGGCGTAGCTTTTACAAACTGGTTCATGCTGATACCCCCTCTTTTTCAATATGCATACGTTTCCGTATGTCCGCATAGCGCCGCTTGACTTCTTCCTCCGCCCATTTTTGGTCAGGGATCTTTTCGATACGGGCGGCACAGTATTTGTATTCCGGCGTCCGGCTTGTCGGGTCAAGCGATGAAATTGTCAGTTCGTTACACGCGCCTATCCACCACTGATAGGTCATGTACACCGCTCCGGTTTTTACGCGTTCCGTCGGTTTGGCGCGAGTATAAGCATAGCCGCGTTTGGAGATGATTTTTACTATTTCGCCTTCTTTTACGGCAAGCTGTTCCGCCTGTTCGGGGGACATCTCTACCCAGCCCGGCTCGTCCTCAAGGTTGCGGAGCAGGCGGCAGTTGCCCGTCATAGTGCGCACGGAATAATGGCCCACCTCGCGTACGGTGCAGAGGGTAAGCGGGTATTCGTTGTCCTCCACTTCGGTTGGTGGATGGTACGGCGAAGTTTTGAGAATGCCCATGCCGTCCGGCGTGGCGAACTTGCCGCCCGCGTGAAGGAACATCGTACCCTTGTCTTCGGGTCCCTTGTCCCAGCACGGCCACTGGATGCTCCCCAGCCGCTCAATTTTTTCATAAGTCGCACCGTAGAATTTTGGACAGAGGTCTATCATCTCGTTCCAGATTTCTTCCGTGTTGTTGTAACGCATCTTGTAACCCATAGCGGTCGCAATAAGGCAGGTAATTTCCCAGTCGGTTTTTATGTTGCCCACCGGCTCCAATACCTTGCGCACGCGCTGAAAGCCCCGATCCGAGCTTGTATAAACGCCGTCATGCTCGCCCCAGGCTGTGGCCGGCAGTATCGCGTCCGCATGTTCGCAGGTCTTGTTCCAGAAAATGTCCTGAACCACGACAAAGTCTATCATATCAAGCGATTCGCGTATCTCTTCAAGGTCGGGGTCACTCTGGCATGGGTCTTCGCCCGTGATGTAGTATGCGTGAAGACGTTTTGCCGGATCCTTCTGATGCTGTACGAATTCCGGTACGCGGGTAAGCTGAATTCCAACCTTGTCGTCAAGTTTGACCCCCCAGGCCTTTTCGAACTTTGCCCTGATTTCCGGGTCGGTAACGCTCTGATAGCCGGGATAGACATCCGGTAGGTCGCCCATATCGCAGGTCCCCTGCACGTTGTTTTGGCCGCGCACAGGCCCCGTGCCGCAGGCATAATGGCCGAAGTTTCCGGTCAGCATCGCTATGCTGCAAAGACACTTTACCGCCTCGACGCCCTGCGAGAACTGCGTTATGCCCATACCCCACAGGATTACAGAATGTTTGGAGCTTGCGTATTTACGCGCCGTGAACCGTATATCGTCCTCTGAAAGTCCGGTTATTCCAGCCGCGTATTCCGGCGTGTAGTCTTTCACGATTGCCCAGAACTCGTCAAAGCCTTTCGTATGCTCTCTGACGAACTCCCTGTCCATCAGATTCTCGCTTATGATGACGTTTGCGAGCGCGTTCACGAGAGCCACATTGGTTCCGCCCCTCAACTGTAAATGGAGGTCAGAGATACGGGCCGTTTCGGTGATGCGTGGGTCGGCGCAGATGATGTAGCAGCCTTTTTCCTTCGCCCGTGTTATACGCCGCGCTACGATCGGGTGGGAAGCCGCCGCGTTGTAGCCTATGTTGAATATAACCTCCGCGTCCTCAATTTCAGGAATGGAAAGCGACATGGCGCCCTCGCCTATGGTCTGTCTTGAACCGGCGACGGAGGCGGCGTGGCAGATGCGGGCGCAGTGGTCGATGTTGTTCGTTCCCATCACGGCGCGCGCGAACTTCTGGGTGATGTAACCGGCCTCGTTGCCAGGCCCGCGGGCCGAGGCTGCGGCCAAAAACGAACCCGGTCCCCACTTCTCCTTTACCTTTTTGAAGTTGTCCGCCACAAATTTGATCGCTTCGTCCCAACTGACAATTTCGAGCGGCGATTTCTTGCCGCCACTTCGAATCATGGGCTCACGAAGACGCCTGGTGAGTATCTGCGGATCGTTCAGATAATCCCATCCGTACCAGCCTTTTAGACAGGCTTTGCCGTCATTCGTCCTGCCCTGTACCGGATGGACATCCAACACCTTGTTCGCCGCCTGATCTACGGTAAACAGCAATTGACACCCCGCTCCGCAGTAACAGCAGGTGGTTTGTACCTCTTTTATTGCCATAAATTTTCCTCCTGACTGACCCTCCAGCTTAAATTAAAGTTAAAGGCCCAAGTTAATTTTATCGTAGCACCGCAAATTTAACTCCGCAACTGTTTTTTATGAATAATTCGGGTGGTGATCCACAAAGTATGATAAAGGTGTAATGACAACAGGGACACAAAGAAACGCTATGAAAACATGCTATACTGCTTTAGTCATGGAAATAATATCAGCGTAAAACGGGAGCAACATGTTGCACTTGGAGGTTTTATGCGCGAAGCGCGACAAACAGCTGGACAGGATGGCCGCGCAAGGGATAGGAGCGGTATGAAAACGCATAGCGTTTTCATAATAGCGGATAGCCCGACCCCGCGCTTGCGCGGGGATGCGCCCAAAACGAAAAAAAACATAGTAAAGACCAGCAATTTTACTTTTAGCTACCTTTGGCATGAGTGATAAGAAATAGCAGGAAATCATCCCAGCTTTGGAACTCAAATGCCCAGAGGAAGGGCGCGCAAGTGTTGTACCCCCCCCCCCCCCAACCCCACATGAACGCGCTTTCTGAAAGTTTTCATCACATAGTATCATCAATCCGTGAACCAAAAATGCCGGTTGTGGGCGGGACACGTAGAGAGGAGATAAAAGCTCTGATAATATCTAGTAATTCAAACAAAAACAGAGAGGTATAATAATGGTATTAGCGCCTGTAAAATGCCCGCATTGCGGGAGCGACAAAGTAAAAAAGAACGGGACGGACAGAAATGGCAAACAACGCTTTTTGTGTGGCAATGAAAAAAGTGATAGTCGGAAAATGTATTGACGCAGATATTTGCCCACATATATAGGCTATTGTTGTGACCTTATCAACTATATACAGTGTATTTGGTGAAAAAATAGTTGATATCAAGACTATTTCCGACTATCACCATGAAAAATGCCGTCATAAGACATTTGTCGAGAATTATACATACAACGCATGCGATCCAAATATACGCTCGCGCATATTTGGATCGATAGTCAATGGGAGCGGGATGTGGGCGA
>JAITDS010000131.1 GCA_031282435.1 Spirochaetaceae bacterium | reverse complement strand
TGGCAACGCCAAATAAAAAATGGTATTAGACGGGTTTGCGCCGCAAACCTCCACAGTTAAATAATTTCCTTACCCGATCGAACCACTTAAATAATTTCAACGCCTACAAGATACCTCGCGGCTTGCCGCGAGGTGGTTCATTCGCAACGGGGTTTAATACCCCGCCGCTTGCGGCGGTTCGAGTCAGGTTTGGTAAACAAAAAAATGGTAGTAGACGGGTTTGCACCGCAAACCCCCGCAGTTAAATAATTTCCTTACCCGATCGAACCACTTAAATAATTTCAACGCCTACAAGATACC
Source organism: Spirochaetaceae bacterium (assembly GCA_031282435.1). Classification (GTDB taxonomy): domain Bacteria; phylum Spirochaetota; class Spirochaetia; order Treponematales; family Breznakiellaceae; genus JAIRMY01. Next base: position 2,690 of record JAITDS010000131.1, on the reverse strand, counting down.
TCGCCGCAAACGCCGGTCTTCGACCTTAGGCGCGCTTGCCGCGATGTGGTTCATTTCATAATGAATTGGGCCGTATCCGTTATTTTTATACAAGCGGAAAAAAGATTGTCTTACTATAGCAAGTTGGGGCCGTTCAATGTATCACGCCGCCATTGAAGGTATCATTCTGAACAGTTCCTCCGTATAGTTGGCGAGCGTTGTAAACATCCAGCCGCCAAGCAGCGCAAGAATGAGCAGTATCACTAGGATTTTCGGCACAAAGGTAAGCGTCTGCTCCTGTATTTGTGTCGCCGCCTGTAAAATCGCTATTACTAAGCCTACCACAAGCGCGCTTATCAACAGCGGGGCGGAAATTATCAGAACTTGAAAAATCCCGCCGCGAAGTAATGTAACCATATCACCTATTGTCATAATAATCTCACACAAAAGACCTTACTAACTGCCCGGTCAAAAGCCCCCAGCCGTCAACCAGTATGAATAGTATTAGTTTGAACGGCATGGAAATCATAACCGGCGGCAGCATTATCATACCCATAGACATTAGGGCGCTCGCCACAACCATATCTATTATTATGAACGGAATAAATATCATTATGCCTATTTTGAAAGCAACCGTTAATTCATTCAGGATAAACGCGGGAATCAACACATAAGTCGGCACATCGGCAAGACTTTCAGGTCTTTGAAGGCCGCGCATAGCCATAAAAAGTCGTATGTTGTCAGGTTTTGTACGCATTTGATTGTACATAAAAAGTCTAAGCGGCGATTCCGCCTCGCGATACGCTTCCTGCGCGGTTATATTTCCTTCGGAAAGCGGGCGCAGCGCGTTCTGGTATATGGTGTCAAATGTCGGCCACATTATAAAAACGGTTAAAAACAGCGATACACCCAGAATAACTTGGTTTGGCGGCGCTTGCTGTAGTGAAAGCGCCCTCTTTACAAAATCCAGCACGATTGAAATACGCAAAAAGCTTGTCATCAGGATTATAAAACTTGGCGCAAGGGTTATAATCGTTAAAAGAAGCAGCAGTTGAACCGAGAATGCCACTTCGCGGCCTGTTTCAGGACTTCTTATAGCAAGATCTATGAACGGCACCACCGGGCCTTGCGCCGGAGCCGGTATTTCCATAGTTCCTTCCGTAGAAAGTCCGGGGAACGGGACTGCGGGCGCGGGCAATACCTGCGCCGTGAGTCCGGCGGGTAGCAATATCAATAAACCGAAAAAAATACCAAGCGAAAAGCCCCTCATCCTATCGCTCCTTTTAAAGATTTTTTAACCGCTCACGGTTTCTCTGAAGATTCGCCTGTGTCTCCGGCGCTTTACCGGAAATTGCGCCGCCGGTATCGCTCATGCCGCTAAGATGCCGCAGTATTTTTGTAAAATTAAGCGGCGACGCTTCTTTTGCCGCGTGTTCTGAATACGCCAGCAGCATCGCGTCAACAGTTTCTTGATCGTTAATTTCCGCGATAGCGGAAACATTTGTATCGGAAAGTCCTACAAGCCAAGCCTTATTTCCTACGGCAATGACAGCCGCCGCCGTTTTCATGTTAATAGAAGTACGCGCAAGCACTTTTAGGTAAGCGTTATCTTGAATATTATCTGTTTTTTTGCGTTTTAACAGGTAAACTATCCCGTAAACCGCCGCCGCCGCCAGCGCTAAAACAACAACGCCGCGAAAAACCGTCCACACTGATATATCGCCAGATTGTCTTTGAGGTTCAGACGGTTCTTCCCCCAGTAGATAGGCTCTCTCCGCCTCTCTAGGGTTGTCCGCGGCGGCAATAGTTCCGGCATCAAGAGCGCCGGAATCGTCCGTTTCGTCAATTGTCTGCGAAAAAATTTGATTTTGAAAGCCGCCCGCCAGAATCAGAGCGGCAAAAAAAAGGATTATGCGTTTCAGATTTCCCCTCCCGAAAACCATTTTCCCGAATTGTTTGTTTTAAAATACTAAACCGCCGTAAAAAAAACGTCAAGCGGCGGCGCTATGTCTCAAGGCGGCGCATATCAATTTATAATTCTACAGGATAAAGACATGATTTTTAATTCTTTGTAGGATAACGAGGTACGATTTTATGCGTTCGCCCCGCTATGTCCACTCGGAAATGGATTTTGTTGATTTATGCCATGGTATCTGTGTTTCAAATTTTTCCCAATTACAATATTTACAGAACGGTATCGGCTTATTCAAGAAATCAAAAATCTCATCAATACTTTTTGCCTTGTAAATATCAATATAATCCGCGTCAGAAGTCTGTAAATTCTGATTAAAATATTCGTTAAAAATACGCGCGTTTCGGGGAAACGGACACGTATACAGTTTACCCGTGTCCAAAAGTATGCATTTGTTTATTTGGCAGCATAGATGTAAGTTTTTTTTAATATTTTGCCGTCCGCTTAAATCAAGCGGGAGATGATTTGTTGTTTTTATAAGGGAATTGGTGTCATCCATATACAGTAATTTTACGCCGTGCTTCTTTGCGGACTGTTCTATAGTGTTATGGTCAAGTTTTATTGGATATTTTGTGACTCGTATTTCGATATTATTTTTTTTGCAGTTTTGCCAGAAGGCTTCCGGCTGGCGGGGTAAAAGCAATGCGTTAGTTATTATACATATAACTTCGCCCCCCCCCCCCCCGCGGCGGGCCCCGGGACACCCGAGAAAAAAACAAAAAACAGATCCACGGGCACA
>JAITDS010000129.1 GCA_031282435.1 Spirochaetaceae bacterium | reverse complement strand
GAACCACCTCGCGGCAAGCGCGCCTAAGGTCGAAGACCGGCGTTTGCGGCGAGGTATCTTGTAGGCGTTGAAATTATTTACGTGGTTCGATCGGGTAAGGAAATTATTTAACCGTGGAGGTTTGCGCCGCAAACCCGTCTACTACCATTTTTTATTTGGCGTTACCAACTCAAACCGCCCTAAAGGGCGGGGTATTAGACCCCACTGCGAATAAAAACAGTCCGCGAATTGCGCGGATTTACGCGGATTAAAAAATTAGAGGATTAAGGCGGTGTAAGCGGGACTCCGGCAATTTAGCGGCGGCGGCAAATTTCGGGAGGCACGTCCCTTTTCATGCTGAAGGCAAGGCGGGAAGCCCGCTGTGGTGTGTGGGGGGGGGGGGGGTGGCGGAATACCGCGCGCGGTATGGAGCGAGGGGGGCGGCGTAACGGCAGGGGCGGTTTGCGCCGAAATGCCGGAAATAGCGCCCCCCTTTAGTTGTCCGTGAATTGTGCGAATAAAAAATTAGAGGCAAGAAAGCGGTCGCTCACCCGCTGGCAGACTTCGGGTAACACGGCTCCTGTTCTGGTAAGGGGCAAAGAAGGAAGCCGGTTGGCCGGTGAATCAACATAATTTTGACACATTTATCAGATATGATAAAAATAATACAAATATAGGAGACTGCGGACATGGAGTTTTTATTGAGCCACTGGCATTGTGTTTTACCGTTAATTATTATCGCGGCGCTTGCGTTTTTGCCGAAACGCCGCGAAAAGAAGGAGGCTAAATAATGTGCTGTTTATCGTGTAAAATGAACCCGTTTGCGTTTGCCTGCCCGCGCAAAGAGCGAGCGCGAGGGAAAGTTTATGACGAATATCCAAAAGACGGGACTGCGCGGGATTTGTATGGCCGGCCCCTGCGTAACGGACTTCAAAAACAACAACGGCAAAATGATTTCTCCGCTAAACCGGACAGGACTAATATTTTTGGAGGCAAAAAATGAAATTTTATTTTAAGAACTATCGCAAGAAAAACAAGATTTTAGGCGCGGCGGCATTTATGATACTCTCCGGCGCTTTGTCGTTTGGACAATCGGGACAGCTAAACATCGTAAAACCGCCAATCAGCGACCGTGATTTAGTAATAGCGCCGGCGGATATAACGGAAAACGCGGTTTTTTACCCTGTTGACATTGAAGGCACACGGCTTGAGGTTTTAGCGGTAAAAGCACCGGACGGTACGATACGGACGGCATTCAATACGTGCCAAGTATGTTACTCTTCAGGACGCGGGTTTTACAAACAGCAAGGGACAGTGCTTGTATGCCAAAACTGCGGCAACCGTTTCCGCATGAGTCAGGTAGGACTGCGTTCAGGCGGATGCAACCCCGTGCCTATATCCGCAGCAGGAAAAACGGAAACGGCCTCGAATATAACCATATCAAAAGATTTTCTAAAAGAGGCCAAAGGTATTTTTGCGCGGTGGAAACGCGGATAGCCCCCACCGCGAATAACAAGGAGAAATGATATGCAGACGCAAACATTAGCAATAGGCGGGATGACCTGCGCGGCTTGTTCGGCGCGGGTGGAAAAAGCGATACTCAAAACGCCGGGTGTTGACAGCGCTTCGGTAAATCTTGCTACGGAAAGAGCCACCGTAAGCTACGACCCGTCGGTAATACGCCTTTCGGCAATAAAAGAAGCGGTGCAAAAAGCCGGCTATTCGGTGATAGACCCGCAGAATACTTCACTTGACAAAGACAAACAGCGCAAAGAAAGAGAAATAAGAACCCTGTGGACAAAATTTATTGTCGCCGCTTTTTTTGGCGCCGCACTGCTATATACCGCGATGGCCCCAATGATAAAAGTATTCACACTGCCGTTCCCAAAACTTCTTTCTCCTATGAACTTCCCGCTAATTTACGCTCTGGCCGAACTTTTACTAGTTATACCTATCATCATCGCGGGTAACAAATTTTACTACAACGGTTTCAAAAACCTTTTACATTTAAGCCCGAATATGGACAGCCTCATCGCCATCGGCACTTCCTCGGCTGTGATATACAGCCTTTACAACCTGATAAAAATAGCGCAAGGCGACTTCAACGCGGTAGAATCACTCTACTTTGAGACTGCGGGAATGATTATTGCCCTAATTTTACTGGGAAAATCGCTTGAAGCGGTATCGAAAGGACGCACGAGCGATGCGATAAAACGCCTTATGGGACTTGCCCCAAAAACAGCCACAATAGTCGTCGATAACGGCGGCGGCATTACCGAAAAAGAAATTGCCATAGATGAAGTAGTCCCAGGCGACATCATTCTTGTTAGGCCGGGCGAAAAAATTCCGGTGGACGGGACGGTTGTTGACGGACAAAGCGCCGTTGACGAGTCAATGCTATCAGGCGAAAGTATGCCCGTAGATAAAAAATCAGGCGATCCGGTTTACGGCGCGACAATAAACGCCAATGGCGTTTTACGTTTTAGGGCAGAGAAAGTCGGCGGAGATACCGCGTTGGCGCAGATTATTAAACTTGTGGAAGACGCGCAAGGTTCAAAAGCCCCCATAGCGCAGTTGGCGGACGTTGTTTCCGGCTATTTTGTGCCGATAGTCTGCGCAATCGCGCTTATAGCCGGTATAGCGTGGTTTGCGGCAGCCTCAGCAGGTCTCGTAACCCTTCCCGCGGGAAAAAGCGCGCTGGAATTTTCACTTACCATATTTATTTCAGTGCTGGTCATAGCCTGCCCGTGCGCGCTTGGACTCGCTACACCCACCGCGATAATGGTCGCGACAGGCAAAGGCGCGGAAAACGGCATCCTTATAAAAGGCGGCGAGGCCCTTGAAACCACACATAAGATTAACACCATAGTATTCGATAAAACCGGGACGCTGACTGAGGGCAAGCCTGAAATTACCGATATTATAGTTTTAGATGAAACGGCGAAAACAATCTTGAAAGTAGCGAACAGGACGGAAACTCATTCATCATACTCCTCGTTACCCTCCGAGACTCCGGAAACCCTGCCGCAATCACCCGAAGACAGACTGCTGCAAATTACAGCATCCGCCGAAAGGGGTTCGGAACATCCTCTTGGACAAGCGATTGTCAAAGGAGCGCAAAACAAGGACCTGCCCCTCTACAATGCGGAGAGCTTCCAAGCCTTCCCCGGACGCGGCATAGAGGCGGCTATAAACGGGCGCTTTGTGTTAGCCGGAAATCATAAGTTCATGGACGAGCGAAACATACCATTTGACGCTTTGGAAAATGAAAGCAACCGCCTTGCCGGCGAAGGAAAAACTCCTATGTACATAGCTCTGGACGGGAAACCGGCGGGAATCGTGGCGGTGGCGGACGTGCTAAAAACGAGCAGCAAGGAAGCCACTCAAATTCTCAAAAACATGGGCATCGAAGTTGCCATGATTACCGGAGACAACAAAAGAACCGCCGAGGCGATAGCTCGTCAAACCGGCATAGACCGCGTACTCGCGGAAGTTCTGCCACAAGACAAATCCGCCGAAGTAAAAAAACTGCAAGCGGAAGGACGAATAGTTTCGATGGTCGGTGACGGCGTGAATGACGCGCCGGCTCTGGTTCAGTCGGATGTCGGCATAGCCATAGGCAGCGGCGCGGATGTGGCGATGGAATCGGCGGACATCGTTCTAATGCACAGCAATATAATGGATGTCCCTACCGCCATCAATTTGAGCAAACGCACCATACGCATCATCAAGCAGAACCTGTTCTGGGCTTTCGGCTACAACACACTGGGCATCCCGATAGCGGCGGGCGTTCTTTACCTGTTTGGCGGCCCGCTGTTAAACCCGATATTCGCCGCCGCCGCGATGAGCATGAGTTCCGTCTCGGTATTGAGCAACGCCCTGCGCCTAAAACGCTTCAAACCAGCCCAAAGCGCCCAAAATGATAATCCCCGCCACAAGGCAGGAGAAATGAACCACCTCGCGGCAAGCCGCGAGGTATCTTGTAGGCGTTGAAATTATTTACGTGGTTCGTTCTGTAAGGAAATTATTTAACTGTGGGGTCTAATACCATTTTTTGTTGGCGTTGCCG
>JAITDS010000038.1 GCA_031282435.1 Spirochaetaceae bacterium | reverse complement strand
CGTTCCTTCCAACAAGTTTCGGACTGTTTCAAAACAGTTTTTTTTCCCATAATACCCTCCCTTATTCCGGCTTATCACAGTTCTTGCGGGGTGTCTACTCTTAACTTGTTGACAGTGCCACCCCCACCCCCCCAACCCGGCGGTGGTTTGCTTCCCCGATAACAAATGCGCCGGGTAGTTACCAATAATTTCAGGACACGACTAAAAAAGGAGTATGGGAAGAGGGATACTACGTGTACAGTTGGAACTGTGCGATAAGGTCGGGGAACAAACCGGGGTTAATTCCGTATGGAAGCGGCGGGAGGGGTTCAATTTCACCTGCACCTTCGCCGGCGCTATAAAAAGAGCGTTTGGGATATTTCTGTTTCAATATCTGTCCATAACGTGGTATCAGGAATCGTTAGGACGGGGGAATCAGAGGAAGAACACAGAAAACATTCTTAGGGTGAAGGAAATACCGCGCGATGTTACCCGGTAGCGTCATCAATGAACCACCTCGCGGCAAGCCGCGAGGTATCTTGTAGGCGTTGAAATTATTTACATGGTTCGATCGGGTAAGGAAATTATTTAACTGTGGAGGTTTGCGGCGCAAACCCGTCTACTACCATTTTTTGTTGGCGTTGCCGACTCTAACCGCCGCAAGCGGCGGTGTATTAGACCCCAATGCGAATAAACGCCGCGCTGGATTATTTGTTTGTTATGTCATCAAAAGATGAATCTATTTCTCCGCATGAATTATTTGAAATGAGACTCCTTAAAGATATAATTCCAAGCATACAAATGCACGACACTGAAAAATATATTTCGTTTCTGTCTCAGTTATGTTCGATACAAAAACGCAGTTTATTAGAAGAAAAATTAGTCGGTAAAAGAAAATACCCCGTTTCCGTAACAGCTACATACCATTACAAAAAGAAAAAGTAATTCATTATTTTCTTCAAAACCTTGGCTCGGGTAAAAGCGAATTTGAAATGAGACTCCGGATATAATTCCACTTGACAAGAGGAGATGAAGCGAATACTATAGTGTTATGTTTTATTATTATGGACGTAAGAAACAAATAGCCAAGTATTACCCTATTCCAAATTGCGCAACTATCATAGAGCCATTTGCTGGTGCCGCCGCATATTCATTATACGGGAATAATTGGACAAAAAGGGTTATATTGATTGAAAAAGACCCTCGTGTTGCTGAAATTTGGCGTTGGCTAATAGATGAAGCAACCGTTTCAGATATTCATCAATTACCGGATTTGAAAGTTGGCGATCACTCCACTGAATTCTTGCACATAGTTCATGCGGTAACAAAGATGGCGTTCAAATTTAAACGAATAAAAGTTACCCCTGTTTTAGAGAGAAATTGGGAAATCAGTAGAAGGGTGTTTGCGGAAAACTTGTATAAAATCAAACACTGGAAAATAATTTGTGGTGATTATTCTGAGTCTCCTGATATTGAGGCCACTTGGTTTATTGATCCTCCGTATAAAGGTGATTCGGGTATGGGCTATGGCTATGGATCAAATCTGATAGATTATACAAAATTAGCTGTTTGGGCAAAATCAAGAAAAGGAGAAGTTATTTTTTGTGAAGGTGAAAATGGTGATTATTTACCTTTTGTTTCACTTATTTCATTAAAAGGAGTAGCAGGCAAGATAAGTCAAGAAAAAATATTTTATGAATCATATGTACAAAAAATACAACCAGAACTTTTTTATAGTAATTGATTGTATTTCGTTGCATATTTCTCATGAATAACTATCCATCCATTTTTCATTTTTGTTCTTCCTGTAGCGGTCATTCCACAAACTTTTGTGTTCCTGCCGGTTGTTCCAGATATTGTACCCCAGTCTTCTAATGTTAAATCGGATGAAAAGAATACTCCGGTAACCATCGGAAATATAAAATCATTATTGGAACTATTAAAATCCCAAATAATCCCCATTAATTCTCTAACCTCCCGGTGGTGTGCTTGCCAAGTTATTCCTGTAAGAACATCTAATCGATTTTCACCAGCTTTTAGCGCGGCACCAGTCTTGACATTTCCAACTGTAGTTTTTATTTCCAATCCGAATGGAAAATTTCTTAATTCTTCTTCGGATGCCTTAAGGGCAGAAACAGGGACAATATCAGGGTGTCCTTTTTCAATCGGATTTACAATAGCTCCTTCTATAGTTTGCGCTAAACAATCACAAAATATAGCACCCAAGATAGCACTGGATGTTTTTAAGTCAACAGTACGATATAGGTTTACTGGGTTCCTCAACAAGGTAGCGTTTGCTCCAATAACCGCATTAATAACATTTTCTGCATTAACAGAGAAACCAGATACATAATGAAAGCTATGATTAATTCGATAGTCCATTTTCAATTCCCTTTATAAACTCACTTGGTTTTATTGATAAAGCACTGCATAGAGAAAAGATAACTTCTAAGGTAGGGGATTTCAAACCACGTTCAATTTGGCTTATATAGGTTCTATGGATATTAGCCAATTCCGCCAATTTTTCCTGAGAAAAGTTTGAATCTTTCCTATAAATGATAAGTTGTTTAGCAAATTGCTCTTTTAAGTTCATAATTAACGATTGTTATAAGAATGAGACTGATACTCTACAGACTATAGTATTCAAAAGATGTCCGTGCTATATAACAGACCTGTCTACGCCTTGCCGCCTACCGGCGGCAAGGCATCCGCAAAGGCTAGGTGTCACTCCGCTTCGTTTCATTTCCACGCCGTTGCTCCGGCACATTTTCCAGCCATGGCTTTTGCTACGCAAGCCCTTATCCGGGCCGGCCAAACGTCATAAACAGTCGGGATATTATGTTCAATACAAAAACGAGTAATGTTCTGAACTTATTATTATAAATGAGTATATGCTATACTGAAAAGTTTACGAAGGGTTAGGTATGGTAACAGTGGCATTAAAATGTCTGTTTCGCGGAAGCTATGTTTGTTCCAATAATTCTAGGGCATTACCCAAAAACGTAGTTTATTGGACTTGTTCGCCAACCCGGTTGGTTGTCGCCCAAGTCCTTGCAAAATGCGGGACATTTTGCGTTTTCAAACGGAAGTTGTTCCGAAACTGAAGTTTCCGAACAACTCTATTAGAAGAAAAATTAGTCGGTAAAAGAAAATACCCCGTTTCCGTAACAGCTACATACCATTACAAAAAGAAAAAATAATTCTTCAATAATTGAGGTTTGCGCTCCGCGCAAACCTCGTAAAATCAAAACCGCGTCTGCGGTTTTGATTTAAGCAAGCGCGTATGCGCTTGCGACGCGCAAGCGATTGAAGGGGTGCGAAGCAGACACGGCGCTTGCGCCGTGGCCGGAGCGATAGCGAAGCCCCGAAAAGCGCGGTTTTCGCCTGACGCAGGCGCGCCTGCGGCGGGTGAAAATGCGCCCAAATGAAAAAAACACCGCTAATACACATGGTTTTGGAAAAATCTCTAATTATTCTTTTTTACAGAATGAATAATACCGATATATTGGTATGAAGTGTTTATTTCTGCCAAAATTTAGAGCTTTATGCGTTTTAGCGGCTTTCTACGCCGTATTTTGCGCGGTATCCTGCACTTTTGATTATGGAGAGGTTTTAGAAGGCGAATCCTCGTATCCTGATATAACAATGGAGGATCTGGACTATGTTAGAGTGCGCGGAGGCAAACCCTTGGCGCGGCTGCAAGCTGAGACTGCCGACCGTTACGAAAACCGCCATCGCATGGAATTGAAAAATTATAGTTTTGAGCAGTATAATACTACAAACAATGAAATTGACGCGATAGGCTCCGGCGGATTCGCGTCGGTTGAATTGGACACGAGTAATATTCGTATGTCTAACGGCATAGAAATTATCGTGGATACTGAAGACATAACGTTGGAAACGGAACGGCTTGACTGGGACGACGGCAAGAAGTTCTTGAAGGGCGGCGATAACGACCCCGTGAATGTAGAGCAGTCCGACGGGACAAAATTTACGGGTACCGGTTTTTCCGCCGACGTGCGGGCGAGAAGCTGGTTTGTTTCATACGGCGCATCCGGGGTTTACATATATGACGAGGAAAACGACAATCCTAGCGGCGGTGAAAATGACGGGCTTAAAAATGAGGAAGAGGCTGACATTGAAATTGAGGATGAAATCGATGCGGAAATTGAAGCTGAAAATGAAACCGCAAATGAAGCCGCATTTCCGGCCTCAGACAACTGAATCGAATCGTGTACCGTTTTCGCCGTTTATTCGCAAGCGGAGCTTAATAAACCGCTTAATACCCCGCCGCAAACTCGTTTGCCTCTCCGCGGCGGGAAGCTTAATCCGCGCATTTCAAAAAGCCGCCGGCTTTTTAACATTTTTTGTCCGGAAATTAAAGTTTTCCAACTATACTATTTTGAAACGTGAATTTACAATGAAAAAATTGTTTGTATTGTTCTATATTTTCTTCAGCGGCCTGACTGCGGAGGCGGCTTTTGCCGATACGTTTACATTCAAAGCGGACAGAATGAACGGCAATAAAGCCACCGGAAAAGAAGTTACAATTTTAACAGGTAACGCCGAGGTTCGTTCCGATAATCTTTTGCTTCGGGCCGATAGAATAGAACTGCTTGGAACGGATAATAACATAATAGAATGTTCCGGCTCCGTCTGGGGAAATCAGGAAGAAAAGCAGATCTTTTTCAAAAGCGATAAGATGATATACGATCGTGACAAGAAAATTGCTCATCTGGAGGGAAATTCGACGCTGGAGGATAAACTGAACGAAATTGTTGCTAGAGGGCGCTACATAGAGTATGATGAAAATGCTGAGATAACGGTGTTTCAAATATCTGTACGGCTTTTCAAAGATAATATGGTGTGCCGTTCAGAGTACGCCGTTTATCGAAGGGATGAAAAACTGCTTGATCTTTCCGGTTTTCCGGTTGTCTATAAAAAAAATGATGAATTCCGGGCGGATAGAATCAGAGTGGATCTGGATACCGATGATGTCATTATGGAAGGTTCTGTTGCGGGATCCATCAAGGAATAGCAATGGGCTTTCTGAATAAATGCGCCGCTGTCCTTGACGCTACCCCGAATGATAACGAGCTTGGCGACTCTTCCTCAGATCCCCGGCAGCCACAGCGGGTAGATACCGTGCGGACGCGCCCCGCGCCTCCGCCGCAAGCGCGGACTTCCGCTGTACCGGAGACTCGACAACCGCGCCCTAAACAAGCGCCGGAAAACCGGAGCCGCCCGACGCCGCCCAAACAGCCGCCGTCTGAGGCGCAAATCCGTACGCCAGAGCCGACGCAAGCGCGCGCCCCTATCCCGCCCGCGCCTCAACAGCGAGCTGAACAAGCGCCGGAAAGCCGGAGCCGTCCGTCGCTGCCCAAAAAGCCGCCGTCTGAGGCGCAAATCCGTACGCCAGCGCCGACGCAAGATGTGCCGCAAGCGCGCGCTCCCGCTTCGCCCCCGCCTCAACAGCAAGCTGAACAAGCGCCGGAAAACCGGAGCCGTCCGGCACCGTCCAAACAGCCGCCGTCTGAGGCACAAGCCCGTACGCCAGAGCCGACGCAAGAGCGCGCTCCCGCCTCGCCCCCACCTCAACAGCAAGCTAAACAAGCGCCGGAAAACCGGAGTCGTCCGGCACCGTCCAAACAGCCGCCGTCTGAGGCGCAAGCCCGTACGCCAGAGCCGACGCAAGATGCGCCGCAAGCGCGGACTTCCGCTGTACCGGAGGCTCGACAACCGCGCCCTAAACAAGCGCCGGAAAACCGGCTCCGCCCGGCGCCGCCCAAACAGCCGCCGTCTGAGGCGCAAACCCGTACGCCAGAGCCGATGCAAGATGCGCCGCAAGAGCGCGCTCCCGCCTCGCCCGCGCCTCAACCGCAAGCTGAACAAGCGTCGGAAAACCGGGAAGACCTTACGCCGGCGCAGCAGCCGCCGTCTGAGACAGAACCCGCCGTTACACCTGTGCCGGATGATTCTCCGGCCCCCGCTCCGCCGTTGAGCGCTGAAGAGGCTGAAAAACTACGCAATAAAAAAAAAAGCGGCGAAGAATTTGTTTCGGACTATATCGACAGACGAAAAACACGGCGTACCACAGATAGACGACACTCCACAAGGAACACTTCAGGAAGTAATACGCTCACAATCGTGGATCTGCGTAAGAACTTTGGCTCAAAAGAAATTGTCCGCGGCGTAGGCTTTTCGATGAAAGGAGGCGAGGTTGCCGGACTTTTAGGACCTAACGGCGCGGGCAAAACGACTATCTTTTACATGATTGTAGGATTCTATAAACCAAGCACGGGTGATATAAAATTAAACAGCGAAAGCATAACAAACGGCCCCATGTACCGCAGAGCGCGTATGGGCATAGCTTATCTGCCGCAAGAAGCGTCAATTTTCCGTAAACTGACCGTAGAACAGAACATTTGGGCCATACTGGAAAGCCGCACGGACCTTAATAAAAAACAAAAAAAACAAAAACTGGACGAATTAATTTCCGATTTCGGCATCGGAGCTATTCGTAAACAGTACGGTTATACATTGTCCGGCGGAGAAAGACGACGCACGGAAATCGCGCGCGCCCTTTCGATAGACCCGAAATTTCTACTGCTTGACGAACCTTTTGCCGGAATAGACCCAATCGCCGTACATGAAATTAAGCAGATTATCAAGCGCCTTTCAGACAGCGGAATCGGCATTTTGATAACCGATCATAACGTCCGCGATACACTTGAAATAACAAATACCGCCTTTATCATAAATCACGGAATCATAGTCGCCCGCGGAGACCGCAACAATATTCTTGGAAACCAAATGGTACGCGACATATACCTCGGCTCCGAATTCAGAATGTAATTTTAGTAATATGCTAAGCTTGTTGTAACTATTCAGCGGGGGGAAGTCGCGGCAGAGTGCCGCGGCACTCTGCCGACCCCTCGCTCCGGCCCTGCATTCCGGTCGATATGCCCGCGCCCCCATACGTTTGGTCTTCCGCTACCCCCTCTGCGGGGGCATGACCCCCGATGGTGTCAAATACGCCCCGCCCCCATCCCGGTGGTGGTTTGGTTCCCCGATAACAAAGGCGCCGGGTAGTTACCAATAATTTCATGACACAATCCTCTATTTTGTCAACACGAAAAAGAAGGAACACTGGATAGACGGCCGGGAAAACGGTGGTGGGCAAAAAATGTTGTTCGTCTGTTTTTTTCACTATAATTCGTTTACTGGCAATACCTTAGCATATATCTTTACCAAGAACCTCACACTTTTCGCCCACTACCAGTTATTGACGGGTAAAAAAAACTTGCTTTTTGCTATTTGACGGGTTAGAATGATAACAGTTTTCGGCCTAGTATAAGAGACCGGAAACTGGGCATCATGTTCCGGGACCACATTTCCGGGGGGTGCCTTGTTGAAATTTCCGCTTACCGCGGACCGACCCAAGGAGGATCCTATGATGCCAAACTCGACGGCATTTCAATTCGGGTAATATATTCCCTGTTTCAAATTCAGTTAATTTCGGTTTCAAAGTATTCTTATGTTTAAAAACGATATGGCTGTTCTATATCGTAACAACACGTCTGGGCGTGTTGTATTCAGGGCAAGACAGGAGGTTTTGTTATGTCCAAAGTAAATAAACTAGTTCTCGCAAGTTTACTGCTTGCGATTTTGATTGTTGTAGAGCGTCTTATTTCCGTACAGACACAGTTTTTACGGATAAGTTTTGCGTATGTGCCGATAATGATGAGCGCAATTCTGCTGGGACCCGCGTGGAGTGCGGGCGTTGCGACGCTGGGAGATGTAATAGGCATGATGTTATTTCCTAAAAGCGGATTTTTCCCCGGCTTTACGCTGAGCGCTTTGCTGACAGGATTGATACACGGCTTTTTCCTTTACAATACTAAAAATAATAAACAATTTTTAATTCGTTTAATTATCAGCACTATTACAGTTCTAGTTTTTATTCACATAGGTTTGACAAGTTTATGGCTTGTTATTATGTATAAAAAAGCGTTTATCTTATTCGCTTCCACTCGTGTGATTGCGGCGGTGATTCTGTTGCCTATAGAAGTAAGCAGTATATTCTTGCTGAAAGTCTTTTTAGATCCGGCCATAAAAAAATTCCTCGCGCGCGGTGGCGATTCTGAAAATGACTTACAGACATATTACGAAACGCCGGAAAAAAAGGAATAGAGCATAATGATACACATTTCCGATCTGTACTATGCTTATTCTTCCGGAAAGACAGCGCTTTACGATATAAATTTGCATATACAAAAAGGTGAGTTTGCCGCGATTGTGGGACATAATGGTTCCGGAAAATCCACGCTTGCGCGTATAATCGCAGGTATTGAAAAGCCGGGTCGCGGCTCATGCGTTATAAAAGGCATAGACACCCGCGACAAATCAAAATTTATTGAACTGCGAAAAACGGCTGGTATTGTGTTTCAAAACCCCGAAAATCAGATTGTGTTTGAAAAGGTGCGCGATGATATGGCTTTTGCGTTGCACAACCTTGGACTGGCTCAAAATGAAATAGATGAACGTATTGAATCGGTTATGAAAATGATGAAGATAGAGCGTTTTACCGATTCTTTTGAACTGTCTATGGGGCAAAAACAACGCGCCGCTATTGCCGGTGTTATTGCTATGCAATGTGAATGTATTATCTTTGATGAACCTACGGCGATGCTTGATCCAAAAGGTAAAAAAGATATTCACGGCATTATTGTTGATCTACATAAAAAAGGTTTTACCATTGTGTACGTTACGAATGTTATTGACGAAGTTTTATCGGCTGACCGCATTTTCATTCTGGATTCAGGCTGTATTAAACATGAATTCAAACGTGATGATCTGCTTGAAAATGTTGAACGTTTAAAAAATTTTTCGCTAGAGATGCCATTGATTATGGATATTATTTTACGGCTTAAAGGGCGTAACATTGCGGTTGATACTTCGGCGCGGACGGTTGACGAACTTGTTGACAGTCTTGCCCGGGTGGCGGACAACGAGGCGGGCGGCATATGAAAAATTTATTAAAAGTTTTATTGCTGGCTTGTTACGCATTGGGCGTGTTTTTTGTTTCAAATCCTTTAGCGTTATGCGCGTTTGCATTATTCAATATATTTATGATGATATTTACGCGGCTTTCAATTAAAAGAGCGGTGTTATATATGCGCGGCATTGCGCCCTTCATTATTTTAGCTGGTCTTATCAATCTTATAGCGGGTGATTGGCGTGAGGCGGTATTAGTCATTGTAAGGCTTGTTTTCGTCTGTAATATAACTCAGAGTTTTAGAAAACTTATAGATTCAATGCAGCTTGCAAACGCTATCGAAACTTTTTGCCGTCCGTTAAGAATCTTTAAGATAGAGCCGCGCGATGTTGGTCTTATGGTATGTATATGTGTCGCTTTCATTCCTGTTTTACAGAGAGAGTTCAATCAGATAAAATGTGGCTTGCAGGCAAAAGGAATGCGGGTTAAACCGCTTAACATGAAATATATAATTAAACCTTTTCTTTACGGCATATTTAAGCGTACAGATGAGATAAGCAACGCGCTCAGGGCAAAGGCTTATTGTTAAGTCACGGGGCGCTTGCCGCGGCTTGTGAATTGGATAATGTTCTATACCCATTGTTATAAATGAGTATGCTATATTGGGCTTGTTCATAACCCGGTTGCTTATCGAACAAGTTTTTAGCGCTTGTTGGCCAAGCCAAGCATGGCCGCCATGCTTGGCTTGCAAAAACTGAAGTTTTTGAACAACTATATTGAAAAATTTACGAGGGGAGGGGGGGGGGGGGTAACAGCGGCAACGTCCATTTTGCGGAAGTAAAGATGTTCGCTCCTACTGGTACTTCAAATGGTAAATATAACGGGCAATCTCCTTTCCGTTTCAGTTCATGCCGCGAACATACATGATACAAAATCAGGGATAAATCCGGCAAAGAAGGCGTATGCGAAATATATGAGCATTAAAAGGTTCAGCGGGTGATCAGGGGTATAGGAAATCCTTTGAAGAAGAGACTTTAAAACAGCTCGGGGTGGGTAGATATTACAAAACATCTATGATAAAAGTCAAGGCAGCTTGCGGCCGGAGTCAAGAACATGATTGAGCGATTGCGTCACAAGTGTCGCCGAGAGCTTCCTCCCTTTTTTATTCGCATATGGGTCTAATACCCCGCCCTTTAGGGCGGTTCGAGTTGGCAACGCCAAATAAAAAATGGTATTAGACGGGTTTGCGCCGCAAACCTTCACAGTTAAATAATTTCCTTACCCGATTGAACCTCGTCAAAACAGTCAACGCTTACGAGATACCTCGCCGCGCAAGCGCGCGCTTGCCGCGAGGAGGTTCATTACAATTTTTCGCCGTTGCTTGATATAACGTCTTTGTACCAGTAAAAACTTTTTTTGCGGGAGCGTTTAAATGTTCCGTTTCCGTCATCGTCTTTATCCACGTAAATAAAACCGTAAC
>JAITDS010000018.1 GCA_031282435.1 Spirochaetaceae bacterium | reverse complement strand
AACGTAAATCCGTGTAATTCCGCGCAATTCGCAATCGTTCTCTTGCATATACACTCGTTTTGCGGTATATTATATATCATGAAAACCTTAGCCGCCGTATACGGCTCATACAAAAAACCGCGTTCCCCGTGTGTCTCAGACGCGGCGCGGACTGTCTCCGGCGTAACGGAAGACCCGCGCATCCGCGTAAATACACGTAGAAACGCCCCCCCCCCCCCCAACATTTAACCCCTTTTTCCGGACAAAATATTCATCCGCCTTAAAAGCGTTAAACCTCTTCTTTAACATTCCGTTCCGGCAGTTTGCGGGAATTTCTATCTCTTTTTTATTTAAGGTGGATTAAATGAAAACTTTTAAAAATATTAAAACTTTATTCACAGGCCTTTTTTTAGCGGGAACACTCCTGCTTTCAGGATGCCCCGGCGCGGAAGGCGGTATCGACCTTCCCGCAACGTCCGGCGGAGGAAACTCGGGACGCACCACGGAGGTTCCCGCGGAGCTTCAACTTGCCAATATAAACGTCTTTTACGCCAACGACGGTACAAGACACAACCTTATCAACTTTAACAACCCCAAGAGCGGCGCTTTCACCGCAGACGATGTTGAAAATGGCGAAGTTAAAGGCAGAATCGTCATAGAAGCGGAAGCCAAAGACCCGGAAGTTTCTATCCTGATTACTTGGAACAACGAAGGCGCGACAGGGGAAAAGTCAGGCGGCATGACAAGCGCGGCGGCAGGTGCTGCCACAGTTGAAAATATGCCGCTTCCAGCGGGGGGATACCCTTTGACCGTCAATGTAAAAACCTCAAAAGACGCAAAATCTTACACCACTGTAATCACCCTTAAAGCGCCCGGCGCCGACGCTTCCCTCAAAACGCTTTCCGTAACAAAGACGGGCGATACGGACACCGAACTTTTGCCAGATCTGGGCTTGGGGGGCGGTGATGATGAGACTTTCTGGCCTTATGTCTATGATTATGCCATCGTGTTTAAGGATGCCGGTGATGCCAAAGCGGCGCTTAAAATTACGGCGGAAGCCGCTAGCGCCGATTCCGTAATAACGCTTACCCAAGACGGGAATAGCATAACGAATCCGACAAACCCTGCGCCGCCGAATGCAAGCGCTGCCCTTCTTAGCGGAGGAGACGGCAGTCCGGACGGGGAAGACCCTGACCCTTCCCCGGCTCCGGCGTCGGAGACTGAAAAGCGTCAATACTCGTGGAATGTAAACGTAGGAGACGCGGGAAAAGCGCCTTCCGAAATCGCGCTTACCGTTACAAACGGGGATGTTATCAACAGGTACTGGATACTCCTTGTGCCGCCGCCCGACACAAGTATGAATGAGGCTTACCTTTCATTGTTGGATTTTAGATACGGAAACGGTAGCCCCGCGGTACCTAATTTTAACGGCGATGTGCAGACGTATAATGTCGAGGCCCCGCAGAGCGAGACAACGGTTTCACTTAAAGAGTGCGCGGCTAGGGGCAACGGGCGGGCGGACATAACGTACAAGACTGTAAACAGGGAGACCGGAGAAACTGTAGGGGCCGGGGAGCAGACTATAAACAGCCTTCCCGCGTCGCTTACCCTGCCGATAGCCGGCGAGACTGAGCTTGTGGTAACAGTTACGGTAACAGTGCCGGATCATGACGACAGGACAATGGTATACACCGTGAAGTTCAGGAAAAGCGAAAATCTTAGCGCGTACAGAGGGACGTATACTTTAACCGTCGACGGGACTTCCAAGGCGGCAAGCGCGCTTGTGGCGGTAACGGCGGACAACACGGAGCATACCGCAACTATAGAGACGGGAACTAAAAATTGGTCGGTCGCGATAGACAAGAAGCTGGGCGCTCCGGTAAAATTCGCCGTTATGTATAAGACTAGTGCCGAAGATAGTATGTCGTACCGGACATCTATAACCGCGCCTGGAGGGAGTAGTAAAACCGGAATTAGTTTGACGTTTAGCGTTGCCGGCAGCAGCGCGGGGAGCGGCGAAAACAACTATCTTTACGTGCAAAATGCCGAACAGCTTAAGACGCTTGGGGTTGCGGGGAACCAGAACAAAAATTACTACCTGGCCAACGACATAGACCTTACAACGCTGACTAGCGACTGGAACGGGCCTAGAGGCTACGCCGGAAAGTTTAACGGCAACGGCAAGACCATTACTCTGGAACTTACTAAAACAGAAGGCGACACCGGCCTGTTTGACCAACTCGGAGACGGCGCCGTTATCGAAAACCTGAATGTAGTTGTCAGCAGTCCCGATGGCGGCCTTTTAATGACAGCAAAAAGCCACTTCGGCGGCGTGGTGGGTGGAATTTTATCAGGAAACACCACAATACGGGGCGTAAGCGTTAAAGGCGTTCTAGAATATGCCGACTTACCGTCAACCGGATTTTTACTTGTCGGAGCCTTAATTGGCGAGGTAGTAGAAAATAAGACGGCTACCGTTCTTGTAGAAAACTGCGAAGCGGACATAGATATAACAGTAAATGCAACCGGCATCGATGAAGCCTTTATGATAGGGGTTGGGGGGCTTATAGGCAAAACCTCCAGCGAAGGCAACGGGCAGACTGTTACCATAAAGAATTGCCGTACCGGAGGAAAAATAACAATAAACAGCGACAAGGGCGATATTTTTGCGGGCGGAATTGACGGCACTGAAGGTAAAGGTGGCAGAAGTGAGGAGAAGATTGCCGCCAAATTGATAATGGAGAACTGCTATTCGTCAATGGATATTTCTGTAAACATAACGGGTCAACTTGCCAGCCACGTTACAGCCGGCGGCGGTTTGATAGGACAGCTTTACAACAGCAATACCGGCTCAACGATAAAGAACAACATAGCGCTTAATCCTAAAGTTTTGGTAACGTCAAACAACACAAGCAAATTTGGTAGCGGGCGCATAGTTGGAAGGAACAGTTCTAGCGGAACGTTTCCTAAGGACGAAAACTACGCGCTTTCCACGATGCTTACAGGAGCGGGATCCGGCGCGGAGGCCGCCGACAGTCTGCTGAACGGCAAAGGCAAGACGGCTGCTTATCTTTCCGAGTCTTCCACATGGAACGGTTTAGGTTTTACTACCGACAACTGGGATTTTACAGGCTTGGACATAGCCAAAGGCGTGTATCCAAAACTTAAAAAGAAAAACTAGTTTCCGCATTTAACAGCCAGCGGCCAGCCACCCTCCGGCTGGCTGGCCGCTGGCCGCCCCCGCTGACTGTCTAGCCGGCAGGTGGCCGGCTGGGGGGCACTGTCAACAAGTTAAGCCGAAAGTGCTGACCCCATCCCCCGATCAACAGTTTGATTTGTGATTATGATGGAAATGAGGTTTTTTCAGATACTCTTTCCTTGCTACTTCCCGGTTTGGCCGTACCGGTACTACCCGCCGTTTTATTTCTTCTACCGGTTCCCCGTATAAATGCTTGCGGACAAACCGGTCATCCGCTATCAGTATGCCGATAAGCCGGTCTTTTATTACTCCTACCGCATGGTTCACATTGGCCCGGTATTCGTATTTCCGTTCCTTGGTCCCGGACGCCTTCTCTCCTTTACGATTTGCTTCCCTCAGGCTGCCGGCAAGCATATTCGATACCGTCATCATCGCATAAAAATCCTGCTTGATATTGTCCGCAAGCCGTCCGCTGAAGTTCTCCAACTCAAACTTTTGTTTTATCCGGTTGTCAATCTAAAACAAAGAACACGGGCTATGCGCTTTTTCGCTCTATTTTAAGGCGAAAGCCTAAAGTATCCAACAGGCTATAAATCATTATAAATGACGGATTACCGTTTTCCGATAAAGCCCTATATAGACCAGCGCGGTCAAGATTTAGCTCTCTTGCAAGCTGCGTCATTCCTTTTGAACGGGCAATATCACCAATAGCAGACAAAATAAATTTCGGATCATTTTCTTCAACCGCCGCCGCGAGGTATGATATTACATCTTCTTTCGTTTCTATATAGTCGGCTGCGTCCCATTTGCTTACCGTTATATTTTCCATAATTATTTATCCTCGTTATTATTTTTAGCAACAATTCCGGCAATTTCCCTAGCTCTGGAAATATCCGCTTCTTGTGTGGATTTATCTCCGCCACAAAGTAAAATAATAACTCCTGCTCCCTCGTCCTTAAAATAGACGCGGTAACCGGGGCCGTAATCAATACGCATTTCTGAAATTTCGCCTAAAAAACGATTATCTCCCGGATTACCTTCGGCAAGCCTTTTGATTCTAGTAAGAATACGGGATACGGCCTGCAAATCTTTTAATTTTTTAAG
>JAITDS010000015.1 GCA_031282435.1 Spirochaetaceae bacterium | reverse complement strand
TCGCAGTGGGGTCTAATACTCCGCCCTTTAGGGCGGTTCGAGTTGGCAACGCCAAATAAAAAATGGTATTAGACCCCACAGTTAAATAATTTCCTTACAGAACGAACCACGTAAATAATATCAACGCCTACAAGATACCTCGCGGCTTGCCGCGAGGTGGTTCATTGTTACGCGCTTCCCACTCCGCGTCAATGCGGCGCTGTTCAAATTCCGCGATATGGGTAAGGGACGGGCAGTTTTTCCGGTGAATAATTATGCCGCGCCCCCGCGACACATACCCGGTAATTTCATCGCCCTGTTTAGGATTGCAGCATTTAGCAAAACGAAATAGCATATTTTTTTCGCTCTGTACAAGCACACGCGAGGATATGGGATATGCCGCGTTTTTTTCAGCAATATGTTTTTCAGAAACGGGTTTTTCAGTAATATATTTTTCGGAAACAGTTTTTTCAGAAATATGCTTTTCCGGCGCGGAGGGATTCGCTTCTTTGACGCGCTGTTCTTCATGTTTCTTTTTTACAGGCGGCGTTTTTTCGCGTTGCTCGTCATTCAGCGCAAGCCATGCGCGTATTTTCCCGCGCGCCTTCGACGTTCTGGCAATGCGTTCCCAGTTCGGGTGCGGGTGGGCGCTCTGCGATGTAATAATCTCAACAATCTGCGTATTCCGCAACGGCCTGCTAAGCGGTATTATTACCCCGTCCGCCTTCGCCGCATGGCAATGTTCGCCTATTGCGGTATGTATACTGTAAGCAAAATCTATTGCGGTAGCCCCCTGCGGCAGTTCCACAACTTTTCCCTGCGGCGTAAATACTAGTATCGAATCTTTTAGAAACTCTTTTTTAATTTCTTCCAATGCCGAATCATCAAAACCGCCGGCTATATTTTTAAGCCTGTTTACCAGTCGAATATTTTTTTCATTAGCGTCCGCCGCCGCGCCCGCCGGCCCCATTTTATACAACCAGTGAGACGCATAGCCGTACTCCGCCGTATGGTGCATATCGAAGGTTCTTATCTGTATTTCGAGCAGGTTTCCTGCCGTTTTTTGCGCGTTTTCGTCAAACGCCAAAACCGTTGTGTGCAGACTTTGATAGCCGTTGGGTTTAGGCATGGCGATATAATCTTTGAAACGTCCGTCAATCGGCTTCCACAAGGTATGTATCATGCCAAGCAGTGTGTAGCAGTTTTCAACGCTTTCGCAGAGTATCCGCAGTCCAAAAAGATCGTACAAATCCCCCGCCTCTTTGTTTCGCTTTCGCATCTTTTGATATATCGAATAAAAATGTTTTGCGCGGCTTGTTACATCAACTTTTATCCCGCGTTTCTGAGTTTCTTTATAAACCTGCGATTTTACAAAATTAAGAAAACTCTCACGCTCATTTTGCTTAAGCGCCACAATACTGCTTATCTGTCTGTATGCGTCCGGATTTAGCTGTTTAAGGCAAAGGTCTTCCATTTCGTCCTTTAACCACGAAATTCCGATACGGTTTGCAAGCGGCGCGTAAATATCAATACATTCCTGCGCTATTCCTTTGCGGTCTTCTTCAGGAAAATCCGTTATTGTACGCATATCTTGTAATTTCTCGGCAAGACATATAAATATAACGCGGATATCTTCGATCATGGCGAACAGCATTTTTCTGATTTTTTCGGCTTCCGCCATGGATTTATCTTTTGCGGAAAGTTTCGACACTTTTGCCGCGCCCACAACCAGCGCCGCCGCGTCTTCGCCAAAATTACCGGCTATATCTTTTTGTAAGTCTTCGTCTTTGCGGGAATCCAATTTGCGGGAATCAAAAAGCAGCGCGGCAATAATACAGTCAGCGTCAAGCCCCATCCCGTCCACAATCGCGGCAATCTCTTTACCGCGTCCGCCGGAGCATAAACTCAAAGCCTTATCAACACGCCGCTGGTCGTATTCGGATTTATGCGACATTTTCACGCCCTCTCATTTTTTAGTTTTTACTAAATTAAGAAAATGTTAGGTAAAATTCCGGCTTCCCTCAAACTGTAAACGTATAGCGCTTCCGGCAGAAAATCTTACATAAGGGAAAGGGATGGGGAGGGGGGAAGTCTCCCCCTGCGCCCGCACTCCCCAGTGAAGCTGGGGAACGTTGCGGTCTACCCCCTCTGCGGGGGCGCTTCGCCCCCCGCAACGCCCCCCGATGACATTCTTTGGATGTCCTGCCGCACGCCCGCGGCCGCAATCACTTCCACAACGTCGTATTTACGCAATCGTATTTAAGCAAGCCGCCCCCGCCTGCCGCCTGGAAAATCACTTTCGTGAAATCAGCCGCATACACGCTTCTTTTACTGCGGCGCGGTGGCCAAAAGCGGAAAAACGGATGAACGATTCGCCTGCCGGTCCAAAACCGGAACCGGGTGTGGTTACGATATGATATTTTTCCAACAGTTCGGCAAAAACATCCCAACTGTCCCTGCCCGGAAAATGCGCCCAAATGTATGGTGAATTATCCCCGCCTATGCAGTTTATTTTCAGGGTCTTTAAAGCTTCCCGTATCAAACGCGCGTTCTCCAAATAGAAGCCCGTCATTTCCCGTATCTCGTTCTGCCCCTCGGTATCCAGAGCGGCGAGTCCGCCGTACTGCGCTATGTTAGAGGCTCCGTTAAATATGGTCGCGCTTACTCTGGACCAGTCCGAGTTCACGCTTTCTCCTTCGGCAAAGCGCAACTCGGCGGGAACAACGCTCCAGCCAAGTCTTACGCCGGTAAAGCCTGCCGATTTTGAAAATGAATTAACCTCAATGGCGCATTTCTCCGCGTCCGGTATCTCGTAGATTGTCTTTGGCAAAGCGGCATCCCTTATGTATTCGGAATATGCCGCATCGTACACGATGATAGATCCGGTTCTCAGCGCCGCCGCAACTAGAGCGGCAAGCTGGTGTTTAGAGGCAACCGCCCCCGTAGGGTTGTTCGGTGAGCAGAAATATATGATGCTGTTGTTTTCAATTTTTGAAAGGTCCGGGAAATATTTGTTTTCCGGTGTACAGGGCAGGTATTTTATACCGCTGTAACCTGCGCTGGTATCGCAGTCTCCTGTTTCACATTCGCTCTTTTCCCGTCCCGCCGCGCCCGCTATGACTGAACCGTCAACATATACGGGGTATGACGGGTCCTGCACGGCGATTTTTACTTCGGAACCAAACATTATTTGCAGGCGGCCTATGTCGCATTTCGAGCCGTCACTGATGAATATCTCGTTGATTCCAAACATATTTTTATAGTACACACCGGAAATGCGCTCGCGTAGTTCGGCGAGTCCTTCGTCCGCGTAACCGGAATATGTCTCCGCGTATTTAAGCCGCCGCGCTCCTTCTATTAAGCCTTCGGCAATGTGCGGCATTATGGGTTCCGTCGTGTTCCCCACGCCCATGCTGATAATTTTCGCGTCAGGGTGCAGTTCGGCAAATTCCCGCCGCAGTCGCGCAATCTCAGGGAACAGGTATCCGGCCCGCAGCCGCGCAATGTTAATATTACGTTTAACCATATTTGAAGGATAATTTCATCCCTCCCCCCCGTCAACCCACCAGTGGGTTTCCTGCCCCGCATTCAGCAAGAAAAAGGCGTTATCTCCCGAAGTCTGCTGCCCGCGCTTAATGCGCGGGCGCGTTGACTTTAGCCGCCACCAGTGGGTTTCTTGCCCCGCATTCAGCAAGAAAAAGGCGTTGTCTCCCGAAGTCTGCTGCCCGCGCTTAATGCGCGGGCGCGTTGACTTTATCCCCCCGCCAGTGAGTTTCCCGCCCCGCATTCAGCAAGCAAAGGGCGTTGTCTCCCGAAGTCTGCTGCCCGCGCTTAATGCGCGGGCGCGTTGACTTTATCCCCCGCCAGTGGAGTGGGGCGGCCAGCCGCTTCCCTGCCTTGCGCTTACAACGAAAACGTCCGTTCAATCCGCATTAATCCGTGAAAGATGAATATTTTGGTAAAATCAATAGGGGCATTCAAAAACTTCAATTTTTGAACTGCCCTATTGTTTTCTTAAACTTTGAACAACTAAATTATATTTTAATCGCCGTATATTTTTTTACAAAACCGCATGGACGATATGTCATTTTAGCCTGCCGTAGTCCCTCATCACCTAGATCCTGCTCACGATTGATGTAAATGCACTCCTGCGGCAGACTAGCGGCAAAAAATTGGTTTACCGCTTGATAAATACCTTTGTATTCATCAATACATTTTTCAAAATGAAGGGCAAACATAGATCCTCCGGCTACATACTCACCTAAACAATAACCTGCGGGATGTTTATTTACAAAACAAATCATACCTGTTAGTTTTATTTCTGATGAAAGTTCAAGAGCTTCACGCGCCGCTATATAATCGCCGTCACTGCCTTTGTCCTGCCGCCAACGCTCAAGAATTGTAATAGCCTGCGGCAAATACTCTGTTGACAGAGATTTTTCTTCATGATCAGGATACGAAAGCAAAAAAGCATTAACCAGATTACGTTTTTTATGAAATTTTTTACCGGAAAGTAAAGCCAAATCACTTGTATTATATAAATAATCAAAATTATCACGGTCTTCGCTTATAATTATGCCCAGCTTTTCAAGCAAGGGAAATTTGTTTTCTAAAACGGAATCAGAAATACCTTTCCAATAATCATGTCCGGCAAATAGCGCCAGTAAAACAGACTCGCTTGGAACCGCGCACGGCGTAGTAAAAAATTTTTTACCGTCATGTTCGCCGGAAATCAAAATATTACCGTCTTGTTCCCGCGAAATTTTATAATTATAACGACGGCGGAACAGGTAAAGATTTGCAAAGGTAAATTCTGAAACGCCGTCCTTAGCATTCATTAACGCCGGATGCAAGGTTTCTCTAATATCAAGCGAAACAGGCGTAAAATCAGGGAAAAAAGGAATCATCATTCGTTATATAATAACAAAGTCATATAAAAAATATAAGATGCCGCGCTGTCTAGAAGCAAAAATTAGGACACAGCGGACTTATCGTCACGCAATATAAACCGGATTTTGCAGAACACCTTTCGTTGAAGGAATTGAATCTGAGGACCTGGCGTCAATTTCGCATGCATCCCGAATGGCGCGGGCGCAGGCCTTAAAAATCGTCTCTATTTTATGGTGGTCGCTGCGCCCCCGCAGAATATCAATGTGGAGAGTACACGCGGCCGCCCCTGTAAAACCCTGCCAAAAATCAACAACAGTATCAGTTTGAAAAGCCGCAATTCTGCCGCAGGATTCTGTGGAAACAAAGGGAATACCGGAAATTTCACCCTCAAAACAGAGAAACGGCCTTCCGGAAAGATCGACGGCGGCGCGAACCAAGGTTTCATCCATTGGATAAATACAACTTCCTAAGCGCCTTATCCCTTTCTTGTCTTTTAAAGCTTTCAAGAATGTCTGCCCTAAAACAATCCCTGTATCCTCAATAAGATGATGCTGGTCAACGTAAAGATCCCCGGTAGCTTTAATTTCAATATCAAAAAGTCCGTGTTTCGCAAATGTTTCTATCATGTGCCGCAAAAAACCAATAGGATAATCAATTTTTACTTCCCCGGTTCCGTCAATATTCAAACGGACAAATATTTCCGTTTCCAGAGTTTTTCTTTCAACCTCAGCAATTCTGACCATAGTAAATCCTTATTTAAATAATTCATTTTTCTCTTTGTACCAAAAAATTAAATCAAGCGCGTCAACCGGAATAGACTCTCTTTCCGCGAACGATAACATTTTCTGTTCGATTTTATGATAAACTGTACCGGTAATCGAAGACGGGACTTCATTTATAACTCCATACACGACTAATTGACGCAGTATATGACGGTCTAAAATACATATACCATCTCCCATACCTACATTGCGTAAAAAATGAGACGCTTCTTTTAACCCCCATCCGAAAACCTTTTTTTGCAGTGAGTCTCGCGCTTCAACACAAGATTTATTATCTATTACCTCAAGTATTTTATTTTTTGTATCAGGATAAAAATTTTCACGATTTGTAATAATATAACGCGCTTTATTTTGATGAAAGCGTACTCCGTTTTCACGCAACGCTCCAGCTATAGAAAGAGCATCGCCTTTTTCTATCATTTCATTTTTTTCTAGATACAATATTGCTCCCCACGCCTTACGCGCGTTATTTTGAGGGGTACACGTACAAAAACAAAGCTCTTTAAATATTTCAGTATCGCCGCCATTTTTCCAAATGGCGGCGAATTCTCCAAGTCTTTTGTCTATATCTTTTTTAATTTCAACATAAACGTTTAAAAGATCAGTCACAGTATCACCTTGCGCAGATCATACTCAACAATATCGGACGCTCCAAATTTTTTTAAACGCGGAATTAAATCGGGCGCTTCACTCTTTTTAACCGCGATTTTTATCGCATACCATTTTTCACCGCAGCTATTATATAAAGAAGCGACAGTAGGGCTACGCATGGCAGGCAAACCGTCAACAAGTTCCTTGTAATGCGATTCCGCGACATTCATTTCAAGCATAACTCTTTCACGCCCGTCAATTACAGACTTAAAAAGTATCAACAAGCGCTCAATCAACTCACGTTTTTCTAAACAGCGCATAGCTTCTTTAGATGCGACAAACCATGTAGATGATTTAAGCAATGTGTCTATAATTACAAGCCCGTTATCACGTAAAGTCTTACCGGAAGCGGTGTTGTCAATAATCATATCAGCGTCGTCCGGCGGGAATACTTCCGTTGCGCCATAGGTGCGTACAATTTTATAATTATAATTATTTTGTTTAAGATAATTTTCCGCAAGAGCGACATATTCGGTAGCCACAACAATTTTTTTATTAAAAAGCGTTTCTTTTTTCAAAACTGATGGAATAGCGGCAACAATACTAACACTATCAAATCCAAGGTCTAGCAAAAGTTCAACATCAGAACTATTTTCTTTTATCCAGTCTATTCCGGTAAATCCGGCATCATGACTGCCTAATTCAAGAAGCTGCCCCACATTTTGCGGCTTCATTATTTTAGCGTCAAGCCAATCTACCCCTAAGTCAGGACGGTATGTTCTATCGGAAAGCCTTAAAGGAAACCCGGCATCTTTAAATAAAGACGCTATATTATCATAAATTCTACCTTTCGGTATTAAAATCCTCAAAGCCATTTTATTCAGGATAATTAAGATTTTCTTTTGCGGCCTTTTTTATAAGCGAAGCATATCTTGCGGCTTCCCACTTAGCCATATTTAGATTTTGCTCGCTGTAATTACCGCATTCTGCCGGATGAGCGCCGGGTATAGGCCCGTCAAATGCCTCAATCCAATCAAGCAATTCAACAACGAGCGGAAGAATTTCATTAGAACTATGATCGCCCTCAAGTATCAGATAAAAACCTGTGCGGCAACCCATAGGTCCAAAATAAACTATACGCGAAGCCCATTTAGGATGGGAACGTAAAAAAGTCGCGGCAAGATGCTCTAATGTATGTATTGCCGGAACATCCATTACTGGTTCTTTATTTGGACGCTTAAAACGCATATCAAAAGTTGTAAGCGTTGTATTACCAAACTTATCTTTACGCGAAACATAAAGTCCGGGAAGCAACCGAAGATGATCAATTTGAAAACTTGCAATTTTTTCCATCAAATACCCCTATTTAAGTAAGTATAAACACATGATCCAGCTTAACTCTAATAAATAAACTCAAGATAAACAAGAGATCAATGCGGCAATCCAATACTATAAAAATTCTATTTTGGGCGCATTCCCGGCGCTTCGCGCCGGGAACCGGGCTTTTCGGGGCTACGCTATCGCTCCGGCCACGGCGCATAGCGCCGTGTCTGCTCCGCCACTGCGTGGCTCCGCACCCCTACACTCCCATTGCGCGTCTCGATCACTTTACTCCGGTAGCCAACCGGCGGACGGACAAGTCCAATTTATTAATGCAATATATTTATATCCGCGGGGAAATGCGAATCAGCCTTCTCTTTTATTTTTTCATAATTTCTGTATATTTTTTCTTTCAGACTTGTTGATGTTATGCCGCTGCCATACGGAAAATATACAACCGACACGCATTGTTCTTTAAGATAATCATATTTCCCCGCCCAGTCATCTCCTACCACAAATATATCAAAATTTAATTTGCCTACTTTTTCTCTATGATCAAGCGAATTCTGCGGTATAACTATATCAGGATACTTTAACGCTTTAACTAAGGCTATTCGTTCTTCAAAAGGTATAGTAGGGTCCGATTTATATGACGCTACCAGTTCATCAGTATTTACTCCCACAATCAAAATATCAGCAAGCGAGCGGGCGTATTCAATCATTTTCAAATGATTGATATGCAGCATATCAAAAGTTCCTGAAGTGTAAACTACTGTTTTATTTGCTATCATTTTTACCTGTTAATAAAGCGCTATGGAATCTCAATAATTCGACTAATTCATCAATATCCCCAATGCTGAGCTGTCTGCTCATGTGGGCGACACGAAATAAAAATGGAGAAATTGAACCGGAGCAAGGCGTAACATAAATATCATATCTGTCCCGCAATACTTCTACTATTTTCAACGCATTATTTTTTTCACAATAAACCGGCGTTAAACAATTTGAGAGTGGATATGCGGGTACAGTAAGCCTTGTTTTTTCCGCAAGCTGTTCTCTAAAATAAGAAGCGAGTGTTACAATATGGTAAATTTGAGCCCACATCCCTTCACTAAGGATTCTATCAAGTTTATAATAGAGTTGGTTGATTATACTAACAGCCGGTGAATAAGGCGTTTGTCCACGAGCCATATCATTAACATAATCGGTAAAACGGAAATATAATGATCTTACCTCGTTTTGTTCACAACGTTCCCGGTAGACTTCTTCCGAAACGGCAATAAAAGACATTCCCGGTTGTAATGCCAGTCCTTTTTGTGAACTGATAATAACCGCGCCGGCGCTTAATGCTTTCATTCTAACAGAATCGCATAAAAAAGAACTTATTGCGTCAATAACAAGACAGATATTATTTTCTTTACAAAATTCAGCTATTGTTTCCATCGGATATTTTTGTCCTGTCGATGTTTCACACACATTAACCAACATTCCGGTAAAACCAAAATGTATATAGTCTGTTAAAATTTCTGGAGCAAACGGTTCATTCCACTCAAGATCTATTGATACGAAGTTTAAGCGGTGTATCTCGCAAATTTGTTTAAACCTTTCGCCGAAACTTCCTCCATTTATTATGAGAATTTTATCCCGTTCTGTGAAAATATTTATGACCGCCGCCTCCATAGCTGCCGTTCCACTTGCCGTAAGAAAGACCATTTTAGCGTTATCAGGCACATTCAATACTTCTCCCAGCATTTCCGCGCAATCATTAACTATTTGAGAAAATTCAGGCGTTCTAAAATACTGTGATTGTCTGCCCGCTTCTATAATTGTTTCCGGGTCCATCATAATAGGACCCGGTGTAAAAAGCTTCATAAAAATCCTCCAAGTTTCCACAAAATATTTTTCATAGGTTTTTCAGGTCAAAACTTTACAAAGCCGCATTTTTTACCGGTGGCGAAACTTTAGGTTTTCGAACAACCCTATTCTTTTCTAAAACGCCAATACCTTGCATTTGTCTCTTCCCTCGCCCCGCTGTTTTTATCCAAATAACAATTCTGTTCCATTTTCCAATAATTTGAATTCAGGTAAATATTTTTCAAATAATGCTTCATATTCGGCTTTTGTCCGGTATATGGCATTATATTTTGTTTTTAATTCAATTGAGTCAAAATCCTTTAATAGAGTTGTTCGGAAACCTCAAGTTTCCGAACAACTTCCGCTTAAAAACGCAAAACGCCACGCGTTTTGCAAAGACTTGGGCGACAACCAACCGGGTTGGCGAACAAGTCTAATGTTAATCTTATTTCAATCAAACTCGTTGTATCTTGTATATATAACAGCGAACCTTTTTCGGTAAATTTATTTACATATCGATATAAATTATTAATTCTATCATCGTTGATATACATAGATACGCCTGTTATTATTACAAGCTCATATTTTTTCAATAATTTTGTTGTATCAATATCAGTCGCAGACATACAATAAAAATTTATTTCATCAAAATCCTTAAAATTATTATTTGCCGCCTTTATAAATTCTTCTGAAAAATCTATACCATCATAGGTTTTCATTATTTCTTTTAGATTATACGCCCACCTGCCAATTCCGCAGCCTATATCCAAAATAGTCTTTTTGGCATTACCGGTAAAACCCAGAACTATTTTAGCCTCTTTCTGATTATGTAAATCAGCACTGTTTTCAGCAAAATCATTTCCCAACAAAACGGACTTCAACGAAGAGCTTTTTCGGGCGTTATTATTCCAAAAAGTTTTTACATTTTCAATGTCAATATCTGTTTTTTTACCATAAATTCTTCCAGTAACATTCATAATTATAATCCCCTTCCGCTGAAACAATGTGCTATTTTAATTTATAGAAACAAACTTATTTTGCTATACCGCTTCATACGTTTGTTTTCCGATAGTACATATACACGAATCATTTTTCGTAATTATTGGATTTGTTCAATAATCCGGCTACTTATCGAACAAGTTTTTAGCGTTTGTTGACCAAGCCGTGCATGGCCGTCATGCTTGACTTGCAAAAACTGAAGTTTCTGAACAACACTATTATTTAAATTTTATGTACACTGTTACGTCATGTTATTCTATATCCTCGTATAAAATTTATGGAAATATGCGGTAAAATATTATAATGAAAAAGGATTCCGTCCTCAAAGCGCGTATGTTGAGAAATTACATATATTTTATGGTGACTAAAAAAAACAATTTGAAAGCTTATTCGCAAACCATGTTTAATCTCCCGCCCTAAATTTTCGCGAAAATTTAGGGCGGGAAAGTTCATTTTATAAAGGGGGGGGGGGGGGATAAATATGGGGAAATAAAGCCCTTTTTTCCTATAATGATAGACAAATATAACGCTAAGTTATTTGATTTTTCAACAGAAATCATTATGTTATACAGCCTAAAGCAGGCTTAATTATTTGTCAAGCAGTTATCCGTTTCCATAACAAATTGGTGTTACGATTCTTGTAGGACATCCGGTTTTGCCTTATGGCGCGGCTCTGTAAAACAGATTTCTTTTCAATTTCCATTATACATCAGGCCGCGCCTCACGGCTCGGATATCCTATTTCTTTCTGATATTATAAAGCCCTGTAAATCAGACACCTTTTCGTTGTAAGCGGCGAAGCAAAAAAACCGCCCTCATCCTGCCGGCCTGCTTACTCGTAGACAGCAACGGGAGTGTTCGTTACGCCCGCGTTTTTGAAGGCTGTTTTAAGATAAAGGGCGCGCTCTTCGAGTGATGAAAGCGGGAGAGCCTCGCACAAAGGGTCGTGGGGGCTTGGCCGCGCCTTGCCGTAAATCTGTACAAGACGCACATTCCCCGGTTTTGCAATTTCGGCGGTAAGCCCCGCCCAATCGCGCATCTCCTTGGCGGAAGGCGGCTCGCCGTTTACCGAACAGTGCATAGTTTGAATAACGCACTCGTTATGCCGCGCAAATTCTTTTATAGCCGAACAAAGCGGCTCAAAACCGGCGGCGCATCCGTCCATTTTTCTAAACCAGTCCTCGCTGCCGGCGTCAAGTTTTAGCCAGAGATTTACAGGAGCATACCGGCTGACGGCTTCCTGCATCAAATCGAAACCGTTTTCGCTAAGCAGTCCCGCGCCGTTGCTGATTATGACGATGCTGACAGTGTCTTTAAGCATGGAATCGCGTATTGCGGACACGACGCGCAGAGCTTCGGCAAAATTCTCGGAAATACTAGGCTCGCCATTGCCTGAAAAACAAATGTCGCTGATTGGAATACCCCGGCTCAAGGCGTTGGCAACCGCTTTACGCAAAGCGCTTTCCAGTAACGCTATTGAAAAACTTACATCGTTCTTAAACGGAAAAACCTCGCAGTAAGCGCAGTTGAAATTACAGTATTTCTTGTCAGGATAAAGATTTATGCCTATAGAAAGCCCGCCGGCCCTGCGGGAGTAAACGGGATATACTATTAGACCCTCCTCCCTGCTCCGGTGATTTTCAACCGTTCCTCCTGTCTCCGCCGCTACAACAACTCCCGCCACTCTTAGTACGGAATCCGCGGCTTCCGCAGATTCCGCCATTGCGTCCGCCGGCAAGTTACGAGCGCTCCAAACTCAGCGTTATAGTTGTCTGGTCGCAAACTTCGGCGGGGCCAAAGTATTGAATCGCGCCCGGATACCTAAAACAGGTTTTTACGGCAAGTTCATCACGCATCGCGGCAAATGATTTGAACGGCGCTCCGTCCAAATCGACAAGGGCCTTTTTAATGACCGCCTTATTCACACCTTTGCGCCGCTCCAAATTCATCAACATTGTGATAGGAACACCGCCCGCAATCCACTCGGAGGCGGGGGCGCTAAGGTTCTTGATGCTTGACATATAAGCTGTAAAGCCAAGCGCTATCAACGCAAAAGCGCTTACGCCAAGACCGTATCCGTAATTTGCGTCAAAATTACTCGGAAAAGCGGCCCGTCCCTCATAGCCAAAAAAATGACCAAGCGCGGAGAATTTACCACTAAACTTGCCTTCGGACTTCATCGCGGCGATACGTTTTTCGGTAAGCCTAATCAGCAGTTTTTCAGTATCTATACGCGAAACTTGAACATTGCCATGCGGATCGCGGTCAATAAGCAGTTGTTTAGCTATTTCTTCGGGCAAAGTCTTAAAAAGCGCGGCAGATTTAGGCGAAAGTTTCTTTTCAAGCCATAGGCACTGTTCATTAAACGACTTTTCTTCCTCAAATCCAGTTTTATCCCCCGCCATGATGTCGTTTAATTCAGAAATCAACGCTTTTACTTCGGGAATAAACTCTACAAGCCCTTCCGGTATCAGAACTATGCCAAAATTTTCATTGTTTTTTGACCTTTTAACCACAGATTCGCATATTTTATCAACAATTTGAGAGAGAGAAAGCTTTTTTGCCTCAACTTCTTCCGAGATAAAACAAAGATTCGGGCGCGTCTGTAAGGCGGCCTCAAGCGCGATATGGCTTGCGGCGCGTCCCATAAGTTTAATAAAATGCCAATACTTTTTAGCGCTGTTAGCATCCCGCGCGATGTTGCCTATAAGTTCGCTGTAAGTTTTGGCGGCGGTATCAAAACCAAACGATGCTTCGATATGCTCGTGCTTCAAATCGCCGTCTATCGTTTTAGGACACCCTATAACCTGAATCCCGCTGCCCGTTTCAACAAAATATTCGGCAAGCATGGCCGCGTTAGTGTTGCTGTCGTCCCCGCCGATTATCACAAGCGCGTTCAAATTGAGTTTTTTTGCGGTTTCCAGCGAAGCGTTGAACTGCTCCAGCATCTCGATTTTAGTTCTACCCGAACCTATCATGTCAAAACCGCCCGTATTACGGTATTGATCCACCAATTTTGCGTCTATTTCTATATATTTGCAGTCAATAAGACCCGAAGGCCCGCCTAAAAACCCGTAAAGTTTCGAGGCGGGATTCCCTTTTTTAAGTCCGTCAAACAGCCCCGCGATAACATTATGACCGCCCGGCGCCTGTCCGCCGGAGAGAATCACCCCAACTTTCAAGACTTGGGCGGTCTTCTCATTCCGTCCCTTAACAAAACGCGCAATAGGTTTGCCGTAACAATGCTTAAACATCGACTTAATCTCTTGTTGATGAGAAAGCGCCTCAGTCGCCCCCCCCGTCTCAACGGAGAGTTCCGATATATCTCCCGCTAAAATCGCCGGAAGTTTAGGTTGATACCCGTAACGGGCTTTTTGCAAATTTGAAAGTTCCAAAGCATCCTCCAATTAACTAGAGTTGTTCGAAAATCTCAAGTTTCCGAACAACTTCCGCTTGAAAACGCAAAATGCCACGCATTTTGCAAGGACTTGGGCGACAAGCAACCGCGTTGACGAACAAGCCCGCTATATTTTAGCACATCAACGCCCCCGGTGTAAGGCCGCCGGCGGCTTTCCTCCCCGTGTTAAGTTTGAAAATGGCATTAAGTTCCGGTAAATATGTTTACATCCGATATTCAAAATTCGGGCGCATTTTCACCTGCCGCAGTTGCGACTGCGGCAGGTGAAAACCGCGCTTTTCGGGGCTGCGCGCTTTCGCGCTCCGGCCACGCCGCCCCCGCAGGGGGCGCCGTGTCTTGCTTCGCAACCCCTACAATCGCTTGCGCGGCGCAAGCGCTAACGCGCTTGACCTCTTGCCGCCTTGAAAAACTGTAATTTTTTTATAATGATTGTTATTTGATAGGAGAAGCCGATGGGTAAAATAAAGAGCGCGCTGGAGCTTGCTTTAGAACGGACGGAGCAGATACATGGCGATAAGAATAGTTTAGAACAACATGATGCCAAACAACAGGGAAAAAAACTGGCTAACGAGTATTTAGAAGGTGATATTTCGCCGGCGGCGCTGGGGACGGCGGTTGAGAAAACACCCGCCGCGATAAAAGAGGCCTTGCGTCAAGGTTTGTTTGATGTTTTTTTTGCGCGGATTTCTCTGCCACAGGACGACAAAGATATAAAACGGCTTGAAACTCTCGGCAAAGGATTGCAGGTTTTAATACGCAATTCCGGTTTACCGTCTTTGTGGAAGCAGTTTCAGACTGCCGCGGCGCATTACATTGACGAAGCGGCTCAATACGAAGAGGCGATAAAACGGCAGTACGCGCCGGCGCTTCGTCAAAAAGAGGAAGAACTGTCCCGGCGGTTTGGACAGGACGTACGCATTGACCCGTTTCAGGATCCTGAGTTTTTAGCATTCTACAAAAAAAATATGGACGCTCTTAAATCAAATTATGAGGCAATAGTTCAAGATGCGCGGGAACAAATCAGCAATTTTTTTTCGTCTTAGACAGGACGTACCCGTTCTCCATGGCCGCGTCAGATGCTGCCGGACAGAGCTACGGCGATGAAAGTCGCCGTTGTTCATTACTGGCTTACTTCTATGCGCGGCGGGGAAAAGATGCTGGAAGCCATTCTTGAATTGTTTCCTGATGCCGATGTTTACACCCATGTATACAATAAAAAAAACATTTCAGCGACTATAAACAGGCATAATATATACACATCCTCGATAAACAGACTTCCGTTTGCGTCAAAACTGTATAAAATGTATATGCCGCTTATGCCACGCGCTCTACAGGAATTCAATTTACAAGAGTATGACCTTGTTATTTCGAGCGAGGCAGGCCCCGCAAAGGGAGTTGTCGTTAATCCGCTTGCTTTTCATCTATGCTACTGCCATAGCCCTATGCGTTATATTTGGGAATTATACCATGAATATCTTAACGGCGCGTCATTTTTTTTTCGCGTTTTTATGAAACTTTTGGTGCCGTATCTGCGGGTTTGGGATGTAATATCGGCGAATCTTGTAGACCGCTTCATTACGAATTCTGAATATACGGCAAAACGAATTAAACGTTACTA
This sequence comes from Spirochaetaceae bacterium, assembly GCA_031282435.1. Taxonomy (GTDB): domain Bacteria; phylum Spirochaetota; class Spirochaetia; order Treponematales; family Breznakiellaceae; genus JAIRMY01. Next base: position 23,224 of record JAITDS010000015.1, on the reverse strand, counting down.
TAACAGAGATGCCGAAGTTGTGTTTGGACCTGTTCCCATTGAAAAATACGAAGGCGTTAAACGAGATATTAAAGACTATTACCTTGTATTGGGGCAGATAAGCGAAAATAAACGTGTTGATATTGCGATGGATGCCTGCGCCGCGCTTGGCAAAAAACTTATTATCGCGGGAGGCGGGTCTACAAAAAAGTTTAAGAAACGGACAGGATTGACGTTTGCCGGACGGGTTTCGGACGCGGAAGCGGCGCGTCTTTTGTCACAGGCAAAGGCTTTGCTTTTTCCGGGTATTGAGGATATGGGACTTGTGCCGGTAGAAGCCGCCGCGGCGGGTTGTCCCGTTATCGCGTACCGTAGAGGCGGCGCTATTGAAACGGTAAAAGAAAACGTTACCGGCATATTCTTTGACGAACAGTCCGCCGACTCGCTTGCGGCCGCCATAGTACGTTTTGAAGCAATCGAATCCGGCTTTACTGACCGCGCCGCTTTTAACGTTCATGCGCAAAAGTTTTCAAAAACCGCTTTTAAGGAACGCCTTTTACACATAATAGCCGAGCGCAAACGTGTATAAAAAAACGAAATTCTTGAAACCATTTCTTGATTTTTTCGCCGCTTCGAACAGAGAGCCGCCAGCAGCCTTCCTACATTGCAGTTAGTTTGAAAACAGCGTTGTATCATGAGGAATATTACTCTTTTTTCATTTTGGGCGCATTTTCACCTGACGCAGGCGCGCCTGCGTCAGGTGAAAACCGCGCTTTTCGGGGGGTGTGGGACTTCGTTTGAAGGTAAAAATCGCTAACTTGTCCGCCATTCTTCTATTAGACTGCGGGCTATAGAGCCGTAAGCGGGTAGATTTGGAAGATTATCGCGCTTAAACCAGCGGGCATCCTCTATTTCAACGCCGTCGCATCGTATATTGCCGCCGGAGTAATCCGCCGAGAAACCAATCATAAGAGAATTAGGAAACGGCCAGCTTTGCGAGCTTATGTAACGAATATTCTTTATACGCAGACCAACTTCTTCAAAAACTTCGCGTTCCGCGGTATCTTCAAGACGTTCCCCCGCCTCGTAAAAACCCGCTATCAAACTATAAATGTTTTCGCTGAATTTTTTGTCGTGTGCAAGAAGTATTTCGTCATTAGCGTTGATTATACGGATAATAATCGCGGGCGATACTCTGGGATACTCAATTCTGCCGCATACCGGACATTTACGGGAAAATTCATGTTTAGACATTTCATTTTTTGCCCCGCAGCTTCCGCAGAAAACCGAATCTAAAAGCCATTGGGCTATGTGGCAGGCGCGAAAAATTACAGGTAAAGCCGGTGCCACACTCAATTCATGCCCCGCGAAAAATTCCGCCGCTAAAGCGCGTACCGGAACGCTTCGCCAGCCGGACGGCAACAGGACATTTTTGTTAAGCGAGAAACACGGGATAATCGCGCTTCTGTCTATCAGCGGTGTTTCAAAATAGTGAATTTCTTTAGGAGAAAAATCCGCCCTCGCCATGTCAACCGGGACTCCTTCTAGGATACGCCGGATTTCAAAGCCGCAGGGGACGACAAGCTCGCTTCCGCGAAATATAAGACAGCATGAAGGTTGTAATAAAAAAGACATATTAATGTTTAAAGTAACGCGCCCCCGTAAAAACCATCGCTATACCGTATTTATCGCACGCTTCTATTGAAAGAGCGTCCTTGTTTGAGCCGCCGCTCTGAATAATGGCCTTAACACCGCCCTTAGCCGCCGCCTCTACAACATCAGGAAACGGGAAAAACGCATCGGAGGCAAGGACGCGGGGGGTTGCGGAATTTCCGCGCATACCGGCCTTTTGCAAAGCTTGTTCCGCCGAGTTAATACGGCTTGTCTGCCCGCCGCCTATCCCTATCGCCGCGCCGTCTTTTACCAAAACAACCGCGTTAGATTTAACCGAGTTTACGAGCCGCAGGCCAAAAAGCATATCGGGAATATCCGCCGGATCAACGCGGGTTTTTGTAACTACATCCCATTTTTCCAGCAAGGTTTTGTTAGTTTCCTGTACCAGTAATCCGCCGTCTATGCTTACACATTCCTGCCGTTCAGACGGAGGAAAAGCCGCCAGTATTACGCATAAATTCTGTTTTTTTTGCAGGATTTCAACGGCTTCTTCTTTGTAAGCGGGCGCTATTACCACTTCAAGAAAAATAGAATTCAATTTTTGGGCGGTTTCCGCGTCAAGCGTAGAATTAAACGCTACAACGCCGCCAAAGATTGATACGGTATCGCAGAGATAGGTTTTTTCAAAGGCTTCAAGCACGTTTTCCCCAAGCGCCGCCCCGCATGGGGTGTTGTGTTTAACCGCAACGCAGGCTTTTAACGTGGCGTTGTCTTTAAAATTGAGCAGTCTGGCCGCATCGTCCGCCCCCAACGCCGCAAAACCGCCGTCCGGCATACCAAAAGAGCATACGGCTTTCCATGCCAGGTCAATGTCGCGATAGTTATTATAGCTAAGCGCCTTACCGCCAAGCTGTTCAATTTTAGCCATTGCGCCCCGCTCGTCCGTCCTTAGATACAACGCGGCTTTTTGCTGAGGGTTTTCACCATAACGCAACGGCGCGGCGCGTTTTAACGATAAGTTATAGTATGGCGGAAATTCAGTTTTACCGGAGGACAAAAGAAACTGTGAAACGGAGGCATCGTAAGCGGAAGTTAAGTTGAAAACTTTGCCCGCAAGCCGTTTCTTAAATTCAATGTCTAAGCCGCTGTTTTGCCGCAGGCTCTGTATGACTGTGTGGTAATCTTCCGGGTCGCAGAGCGCTATTACATCATTAAAATTCTTTGCGGCGGAGCGCAGCATGGCGGGGCCGCCTATATCAATAAATTCTATCAGTTCATCCTGCGTCAGCGGCGGTGTTTGATTAAGTTTTTGGAAGAATGGATATAGATTTACCGCTACAAGGTCAATCATCCCTATGTCAAGTTTTTCCAGCGCATCCCTATGCGATTTTTCGGTTCTGCGGGCTAAAAGTCCCGCGTGAACAGCGGGGTGGAGAGTTTTTATACGCCCGTCCAAACATTCAGGGAAACCCGTCAGGCTCTCAACACTGGTAACCGCAAAACCGGCTTCGCGCAGATAGGCGGCGGTTCCGCCGGTCGAAACAAGCTCCCAATTCATCTCCGTAAGCGCCGCGGCAAGCTCCGTAACATTGCTTTTATCATAAACACTAATCAACGCGCGTTTTTTCATAAAAAAATGCTAACCCCGTAATAAAGCTAAGTCAATGGCCGCCGGATTACCGGAGTGATTACGGTTTCAACGACAGCATCGCCGGCCTCCTTTCTGTTGACTTTTATCGTATGCGCTGTCTCCATATTGATTTTTTATCTTAATCAGAGATTTAGGTACAAAGACTGGGGGGAGGGGGGGTGGGGGGCTCATTTTGCCGCCGAAGTCAACAGTATTTCTGTAATAACCATCTTGCAGATATGCCTCGTCTACACCGCAATAGCGATTGGCTGGATGTTCCCGTGTTTTCGTGAGCTTGCCGGCTTCAGTGTGTATGATGCGGGCATGGTCATTGTGAAAGTCCTTCTAAGCAAACTCGTTACGTGGACGGCTAATAGTGAGGCCATACAGCTTCTTTTGAGAATCGCCTTCGCCGCGCTCTTCTTTTGGGTTGCGGCATGGCTGCTTGAGCATAAATTCAACATGGATTGAGGGGCTGTTTCCAAAAAGCCAACGCGCTTTCAGCGCGTTGGCCAGCGCAAGGGATAGAAGCGGAATTAAACAGGATGGCGTTTTACGCCGTCCTGTTTAATTAGAGCGAATAGCCCGGTCGCCGCATGGCGGCGATGCGCCCGAATTCTGATTATCGAATTCAAGCGTATTTCCCGTAAGCTAATGCCCCTTCTTGCTGAGCGCGGGGCGGGAAAGTTGCTAGTGGCCGCCGGCGGGCTAAAAATCCGCTTGCCCTGCGGCTCGCGGGTACGGAATAACGTCGCGGATATTTGCCATTCCGGTAACGTATTGAACAAGGCGCTCAAAACCCAAGCCAAAGCCGGAATGGGGGACAGTCCCGTAGCGGCGCAGGTCAAGATACCATGAATAATCCCGCGTATTCATTCCAAGTTCGGCCATGCGGAGTTCCAGTTTTTGCAGGTTTTCTTCGCGCTGGGAGCCGCCTATTATTTCACCCAGACGCGGTACAAGCACGTCCATGGCGCGGACGGTTTTGTTGTCGCCGTTCAATTTCATGTAAAACGCTTTTATTTCTTTTGGATAATCCGTAACTATAACCGGCCCGGACGCAACTTTTTCAGTTAAATACTTTTCATGTTCGGTCTGCAAATCGCAGCCCCAGACGGGCTTGAACTCAAAGGGGGCTTTTGATTTTTGAAGCTCGCTTATCGCGTCCGTATATGTTATATGCGTAAATTTTGCTGTTACAAGATTTTTTAGATTTTCAATTACGCCTTTCTGTATTCGCTGGTCAAAAAAAGCTAGGTCGTCTTCGCTTTTTTCAAGAGTGTCCGCAAAAAGATATTTTAAAAACTCCTCCGCGAGCGCCATGAGATCCGGCAGTTCGGCAAACGCGATTTCGGGTTCTATCATCCAGAATTCGGCAAGATGACGGCTTGTGTTGGAGTTTTCAGCGCGGAAAGTAGGGCCAAACGTATAAACCCGCGACAAAGCGGCGGCGTATGTTTCCGCTTCAAGCTGGCCGGAAACGGTTAGATAGCAGTGTTTTGCGAAAAAGTCGCGGCTCCAGTCCGGCGGCGCGGCAGACTTGGCTAAAGCGGCTAAATCAAGCGTGGTAACCTGAAACATCGCGCCCGCGCCTTCCGCGTCGTTAGAGGTTATCAGCGGAGTGTGTACGAGAAAAAAGCCGCGTTCCTCAAAGAAACGGTTTACCGCGAAGGCGAGACGGCTCCGGACACGCGCCACAGCCCCAAAAGTAGTGGTTCGGGCGCGCAGGTGCGCTATTTCCCGCAGAAAATCCAGCGAATGACGCTTTTTTTGCAGCGGGTACGACTCCGCGTCCGTCTCTCCAATGATAAAAAGCTCTTCCGCCGCAAGCTCTACCTTTTGACCGGATGCCGGAGACGGTGTAAGCCGTCCGCGGGTCTTTACGGACGCGCCCGCCGTAAGCCTCGAAAGCGCAAGTCCTGTTTCCGCGCTAAGCGCCTTTCCTTTATCAAACGTACACTGTATCCCCGCAAAACATGAACCGTCGTTTACTTCGACAAAAACAAGATTTTTCATGTCGCGTTTTGTGCGTACCCAGCCGGAAACAGTGATTTCTTGATTATCCGCTTCCATTTTAAGAATATCTTTTATCAGCATACTTCAAAGATTTCCGTAATTTTTATGTTTTAGCAAGGAGTACGGCGCGGCAAAGCAGGCTTTTCCATTTCCAAAGCATAGGGCCTTGCTTGGCTCGCTCAACAAGCAGATTTTTTACCGCTTCAAAGTCCGCTTCGCCCATAAAAGAGTGTACCGAAGCGCCCCAGAGCGATTTTTCTTTGTTGAACCAGAGCGAAATGTCCCGTTCCGTAACAAGGCGCTCCTCTTTTTGTTCTAAAACACGGATTTTAATATCAAAACCCGCATTAAAAAAAGAGCTTTTAAGCGTTTCTTCGTTCCAAAACAGGTTTTCAGCCGCGCCGCCGCTTTTTTGTCCGGCAAAAAACGCGCTTTCCGCTTGTTTCAAGCTATGAATTAGAGCGGCGTCCGCCTTCAAAAGGCCGCTTGCCGCTTCCGTTTCCACAATGCGGGAAAGCCGTTCACCCGCTTCCGGCGGGGAAGCGATAAACACGAGCCGGCCTTTAGCGGCAAGCAGAGGGGCCGCGGACGCGGCAAAAACGCCGGTATAATCGCCGGAAGATTTTATTCCCCGCCAAGGCTCACGTACCAGTATGCAATCAAAAACAGAACAGTCAAAAAAATCTTCAGCCGCTTGCGGAGAAGGTAAACCGGCCTGAACCGCTATTTTAGGCAGTTCGGTATCGTCAAATGAAGCGGACGAGGCAAAGCGCCGCAGAGTTTCGCGGGCGGCTTCGCTTGTAACACAGGCGGCGCACAGACCTTCCGGCGCGCGTCTAAGTCCTTCCCAAACAAGAAGCCCGTCATCCGCTCTCAATACAAGGATGCGGTCATGCCGTTTCGGGGCGGCCTCGTCCATAATCGCGTTACGGTCCGAAAGCAGCAACGCGCTGCGCCCAGATTCAAGGCGGCGCATCCACGCTTCCATTCCCTTGCTTTTTGGCGACCACGATAAATATTCGCCGTCTCCCGGAAGCGCCGTATCACTGCCAAGCAGAGCCGCGGCTTGCAATTCCCGTTTTCGCAACACTTCTTTTCTTATGGTTTTTTCGTACCCTATTTGGGACGGCGTATAAAAGAGTTTTCCCTGCAATTTTGACGGCAGATACTGTTGCGCTTTCCAATGTTCGCGGTATGCGTGCGGATAAACATAACCCTCACCATGTCCGAAACCTTCTTTATCGCGGCTTGAGTCGCGCAGGTGGGACGGCACTTCAGCGTCCTCTTTATTCACAACGGACATGGCATCGAAAAAAGCCATGGCGCTGTTAGATTTTGGCGCGGTGGAAAGATACAGGCAGGCTTCGGCAAGCGGATAGTTTCCTTCTGGAAACCCTATACGGTCAAATGATTCGGCGCAGGCGATTACAACGCCCAAGGCGTACGGGTCGGCCATCCCGATATCCTCGCTTGCGAGAATTATCATGCGGCGGAAGATAAAGGCCGGATCCTCGCCCGCCCGCAGCATTTTGGCAAGCCAATACAACGCCGCATCCGGATCACTGCCCCGTACGCTTTTTATAAACGCGCTTATAGTGTCAAAGTGGTAATCCCCGTCTTTGTCGTACAGTACGGCCCGCCGCTGAATACTCTCTTCCGCGGCTTCCATCGTTATAAAAATTCCGCCGTTTTTTTCGGGCGTGGTCTCCACCGCTAATTCCAGAGCGTTAAGCAGAGACCTAGCGTCTCCTCCCGCGACTTCAACAAGATGTTCCAGAGCGCCGCCTTCAAACGTAACGTTAAGTTTGCCGTAACCTCTTTCCTTATCCGCAAGCGTCCTTTTCGCGGTAAGCATTAGGTCTGATTTTTCCAGAGACTTTAATTGAAAGATGCGGCTGCGGCTTACAAGAGCGCGGTTTACTTCAAAAAAAGGATTTTCTGTCGTAGCGCCTACAAGAATCACGGTGCCGTTCTCCACCCATGGCAACAACGCATCCTGCTGCGCCTTATTCCAGCGGTGAACCTCGTCAACAAAAAGTATCGTGCGCTGTCCGTACAATTTGCGGCGTTCCGAAGCGCGGTCTATCGCGTCCCGAATGTCTTTGACACCGGAAAGCACCGCGTTCAAACTTTCGAACCAAGCCTTAGTCGTGTTGGCAATTACGCGGGCAAGACTTGTTTTCCCCGTTCCGGGCGGCCCGTAAAATATGAGCGAAGAAATCCTGTCCGCCTGTATCGCTCGTCTTAAAAGCCGGCCCTGTCCTACAATATGATCCTGCCCTATTATGTCGTCCAACGTGCGCGGCCTCATGCGGTCGGCCAGCGGCGAATTCGCGGCATCCGCTCCCGCTGAAAATAAATCGCTCATATACATCAAATTAGCATTAAACTGCGCGGGTAAACAGTCCGCAGTCTGATTTTCGGGAAAATTCAAGGGTACAGCCGCTTCCCCGCCCTGCCGGTTACAACAAAAGGGCATCGGCCAACGGGAAGCATACTTAAATTCGGTAATCAGAATTCGGGCGCATTTTCGCCTGCGGCATCTGCCGCAGGCGAAAACCGCGCTTTTCGGGGCTTCGCGCTTTCGCGCTCCGGCCACATCGCCCCCGCAGGGGGCGCCGTGTCTGCTCCGCACCCCTACAATCGCTTGCGCGGGGCAACGCGCAAAGCGCGTTGCCCTTTTTGACTGTCAAAGCAACCGGAAATTTCTTGATATTACTCGCCGCACCCCGGCAGGTTTTAGGATTTTTCTTCGGAATTTCCGGCGGCTATATACTTTTCAAGATACAACGCCGCGTTTTTGGGATTTGTAATAACCGAAGGGCCGCCGATACATCCATATTCGCAGGCCATTACCTCCACAAGATTCGGTGTTTCAGCGGTATGCTTAACCGCCCCGCTCTTGATTTTTCCATAATGCTTTAGTTGCCTAATTCCCGCCTTATCCAAGCCGTTAATAACGGCAGGTTTCAGTATTTCGGGATTATCCAGCCTGACACGGACAGCCTCCGCTACCCCTCCCGTATGCGCAAAATTTCTGCCGGACGCGGTAGGCGTAATTTCACCGGCGGACATTTCCATTTCAGTAACCTTAATCTCTTTTGCGATAAAAAGAGCGTTAATTTCCTCAATGGAAAGCACATAATCAACGAATTCGTCATTCAGCCCTTCTTGACGCTTTGCAAGGCATGGCCCGATAAATACGCTTACGCAATCGGGGTCCGCCTTCTTTGCTATTTCCGCCGTATAATGCATGGGAGTTCTGGTACCGGAAACGCAGGGGGAAAGCTCAGGAACATGGAGGCGGACGGCGCGTACATAAGCGGGGCAGCAGGAAGTAGTCATCATCATTTCGCTGTGTTCCATGCGCTCGGCAAATTCCCGCGCTTCCTTGTCCGCGGTAATATCGGCGCCGGCGGCGACCTCCCAGACGCGGGAAAACCCGGCCTGTTTCAACGCGCTTTCAAGCTGTCCGGGCAGAGCACGAAACTGGGCGGCAATAGCCGGAGCATACATGGCGCTTACTTTTTTACCCGCGATAATATGTTTTAGCACATCGACAAGCTGCCCTCTATCCGTCATCGCTCCAAAAGGACATTCCCGTATGCAGTTTCCGCAAAAGATACATTTATTAAAATCTATCTGTTCTTTACAGTTTTCGCCTTTGGATATAGCGCCCACCGGGCAGGCTTCCTCACAAGGCACGGGTATTTTGATAATCGCGTGATAGGGGCAGTTTTGCATACAAAGCCCGCAGTTTATGCAGGTTTCATCGTCAATTACGGCGCGTCCGTGTTTTATGTGAATCGCTTTTTTAGCGCAGTTCGTGGTGCATGGCCGCGCGATGCAGGCTTGGCAGGCGTTTGTTACCATGTAATGAGATTGAACGCAGGAATTACAAGCGTCATCCAGCCGCGTAAGCATAGGCGGCTCAGGTTTTTCCCGTTTAAGAGCCTCGTTCACATATTCGGCAAGCGTTTTTTCATCATCGTAGTCTTCAAGACTAAACCCTAAATACGCTATTACGCGCATCCTAATTATTTGACGGTCATGATATATACAGCATCGTATCGGATTAGCCTTATTAGGTATAATTTCGCGTGGAATGTAGTGTATCTCGTCGGCCAGTTTTCCCGCAAGCTGAAGTTTTGCTATTCGCGTTAAAATCTCACGTTTAATCTGGGCCGTATTATTATTTACATTAAGCATATTGCTTCTCCCAATTTGCGGAGCGGCTTTCAAGACGTGCCGAAAACCTAATGCAAAATGGCCAACAACCCGCGTAATCAGCCTATAATTTTTAACGCCGATTCGCAAGCCGCCGCCGCCGTCCGGCGGTAATTCCCGCTTGTGAATTTGCGGAATGCGGGCGTGTTTGTTGTTCCCGTGTTTTTAACTAAGGCAAGCGCGTCCGCGCTTGCGCCGCGCAAGCGATTGTAGGGGTTGCGAAGCAAGACACGCCGCTCCCGCAGGGGGCGGCGTGTCCGGAGCGCGAAAGCGCGCAGCCCCGAAAAGCGCGGTTTTTGCGCCGCTAAAGCGGCGTGAAAATGCGCCCGAATTTTGATTATCGAATCTAAGCATACGCCTCGTAACAACGCTTTTTTCTTGCTGAAAGCAAAGGAGGAAGGCCGTTGGCGGCCTGCCGGCGGGCTAATATTCAAGACGGCCCATTCGTTCAATACGGTCGCTCAATTTTTCATACTCATCAAGGGCTTTTAGCGCTTCTTTAGCCGGTTCAAAACGCGGATTTATTTCCAACGCTTTACTAAACAACGCGCGGGCCTCGTCATCGTTGGATTGGGAGTAAGCCTCAAGTCCGGCAAGATAGTATTCGTCAACCTGCTCGCTTTTTGATTTACGGTTGTTGTCGCCCAGATTAAAACGGACGCCAAGCGCTACCCGATTCAGCGGCTGTAACTGCGTAAGCAAATCAAGCGTATAGTTTACATCCAAGTTGACGTATTGAAGGTCTATGGCGCTGCCTATCACGGCGCGTATGTTGCCGGCCTTCATTAAAAGTCCCGCCCGCATTGATAAAAATGTCGTTGCCGTTATGGAAAGCCCCGCCGCCCAGTAAGGTTTACCGGACAGATCTAAATTCAGCATATTAATCGGCAGGGAGAAATCAAACGACATTAGAACGGGGCGTATGGGACTATACGAAACGGCTAAAACGGCAACGGTGGGAAGCGGGTCGCCGAGAGCCGGAGCCCCAAGATTGCGCAGCACAAGGGCGGCGGAAGCATTGCGTTCACGCGAATTATAAAATTTAAATAAGTTAAAGCGGGTAAGCGCGCCAATATCCACCATGACCGCAACCGCCGACTGCTCGCTTCCTGAACCGGATTTTACCAGCCCCGTTTCGTCCGCATAATCCGGCATTGAACGAAAAGCGCCTTTTAAATTGACCCCTACGGATACTCCTCCAAAATAGTAGCCGGAAAGCATATTGTATGAAGCATTCAGCACGGCAACAGCCTCGGAATAGTATCCCTTAGAAAGTCTTTCCCCAAAATAACTGTACTGGGTGAATGGCGTATACAGCCATTTACCGCTTACGCCCAATCCCAACTGATTAAATCTCGTCGAGTAGGCTAGAGCCTCTATCTTAGTGTCCGCAATCCAATTGTTATGGAAAAAAGCTAATTCGGATATGTTCAGCATTGAAGAACCCGCGGGATTCCATTCGATAAATGAAACGTCATCCGCGACAGCGGAATAAGCGCCCGCCATGCCTTCGGAGCGTCCGCCTATTGGAATGTTCAGTATAGGAAACGCGGTTAATCCGGCGTTGTCCTCTATTCCGTAAATACTTTCAAGGTAATCCGTTATAGAGCTGTAAAAGTCGCTGTCCGAATCTATAGCCCAGCCGCCGGAGACAGCGGCTAAAAAAAGTATACAATAAAAATAAGTAAACCTTTTCATATATGCTCTATAAATAAAATGTTTGAAAATACGCTTAACTATCAAGGTGTTTTTACCGGATGTCCTCGCCGTTCACCACCCCGTTACTGTTTGGAAAAAGCATATATTGGACTTATTCGCTAACCGGTTACTTGCCGCCTAGCTTGCAAGTCCTGCAAAATACGGACATTTTGCGTTTTCAACCGGAACTTGTTCGGCAATTTGAGGTTTCCAAACAACGCTACTGCCGGTCCGCTGTCATGAAGAAACGGTTATGCGTCCGTCAAGGCCGATGAACCGGACACAATCTCGGTAACTTCCTGAGTTATGCTTGCTTGACGTGTACGGTTATAAAAAAGCTTTTGTCTATCAAGAATATCACGGGCATTTTTAGTCGCCTCGTCCATAGCGCTCATGCGGGCGCTTTGCTCGCTGGCGTAAGCCTCAACAAGACATCCATAGACAAGCCCCGTTATATATTGAGGCGCTAATGCGTTAAAAACCGCTTCAGGAGACGGAATATATTCAAAATTAAGCGGCTTTTTCTTTTCCACTTCCGCGAATACAGAGTTAGAAGAGGCAAGGCGCATTCGCTCTTCGTTAAAAGGAAGCAATATACGCTCAGCCGGCGATAGTCTAAGCGTGTTGTACATATGGGTATAGACTATTCTAACTTCGCTGAATACGCCCCACTCAAACTGAGAAATAACATATTCCGAAATCTCACGAGCCTTTTCAAGCGTAGGCAGTTGAGAGGCAAAGGAAAAAGTCTCCAGCGTCATATACGGCGAATTAACAAAATAACGCTGCCCTATATTTCCAATTAGTATAAGTATAGGGGTGTTGACTTTTTTGCATACATCTAAAACATAACGAAAAATATTGGCGTTGTAACCGCCCGCAAGCCCTTTATCGCTTGATACGGCGATGATGCAGGTACGCCCTTCTTTTTTTTCATCAAAATAGGAGCTTTCAACATGACCCGCGCTATGCAACAGATTCGCCATTGTCCTTTGTATACGATTAAAATACGGCTCGGTATCCGTAAGCAAACGCCGCCCTTTCCGCAACTTGGCTGTAGAAATAAGGTTCATCGCTTTTGTAACTTTGAGAGTTTGCGCGATAGTTTTCATGCGCACGCGAATATCACGTAAAGTCGCCATAAAAATACTATACACAAAAATTTTACAAATGAAAAGAGGAGTTATTACAGGGTATACGCTTAAATTAGATGATCAGAATTCGGGCGCATTTTCACCTGCGGCAGATGCCGCAGGCAAAAACCGCGCTTTTCGGGGTTGCGCGCTTTCGCGCTCCGGCCACGCCGCCCCCGCAGGGGGCGCCGTGTCTGCTCCGCACCCCTACAATCGCTTGCGCGGCGCAAGCGCCTACGCGCTTGCTTAGCCAAAACCGCGTACGCGGTTTTGATTTTACGAGGCTTGCTCCTTACAAAGCCGCTAGTGAGCAGTCGGCAGGCGGGAAAAAGCCGCAGTCATAATCCAAGCGCGTAGGCGCTTGGATTGATTATTCTTATTAGTTAGGACTTTCAGAAATATATCTTATTGAGAACGCTCCGTTACCGTAGCTTGGCGAAACGCCGTTAGTCCCCGCTTCTATACTGTATCCTTCTCTGACATAGTTGGAACCGCCGCCGCCGGAACCGGCAAGACCTGAATCATGCTTAATCGCGTTGCCGCCATAGAAACCGCCGCCGCCACCCAAACCTTCCTGCGGAGAAACCCTGTAAGTCGGGGAAACACCCTGTCCTGTGTTGTTGCCGGTGAATACGGTTTCATCTGGGGACGCATACTGTCTGTAAGAATAGGGATTTTCCCACAAATTGGCGGTATGAAGCATGGATCTGTCGCCGGACGTTATGTACGCATAAGGCGGTAAAAGGCCGCCCGGAAAACTGTAGCTTTCCAGATGGTTGCTTTGAATTACGGTGCCTCGTTTTATCGCGGGAACAGGATTAGGTCCCGCATCCCCGCCGTTTACACCGGGGTGTCCTTGCCCCTTACTGTTAATGCCATTCCCCTCCGCCGCGCCGCCACCACCGCCGGCTACCAAAACAAGATCGCTTCTGGTCAATGTGCTATCCGGGATTTTCACAGCAGAATTGCTTTCGCTACTGTTCCCCGCGTAATACACCTCCGTTGCTCCGCCGCCACTTGCGCCGGATGAAGAGGCTGTGTTGACTTTGGATGCGCCACCGTTGCCACCGTTAGGCCATCCGCCCGTTTTTTCGGCCCCGTAGCTTATCCTGTCGTTTTTTGCCAAGTTGCCGGCTGAGTAATTTGCGTTTCCAACACCTTCTTGCCCAATACGCAATTTTATCACGTCTCCGGCATTAAACATTTTTCGCGCAATTATATGCCCGCCGTTGCCTCCAAAAGCCGGATAACCGTCCCGCGTCCAGATGTGGCCGCCGCTGGCCCCGGTAATTTCAATCTCGTACGTGCCGTCGTTTACAATGGTTACGGAATGATAAACCTTCTCCCCCGACGGTATGCTGATAGCGCTGGGCGCATAGCCTTCGAGATTTTGGTAATCCTCATTATTGGCTAAGGTTTCAAGCGTTGCTAAAGCCGCCTCTATTGCATTAGGGTCAACTTCAACGTATTTTATCTGTACCGTAATAGGTATTAGTTCGGCCCCCTCAGGTATTTCCGCATTATCATCATATACTACTCTTTCCCCGTTTACCAAATACACATACTTGCCGCTATCCTCATCTACTTCGTATTCGTCTAGATCAACCGTGATTTCTTTTTCCTCTCCGGCCATAGCTTCATAAGCCGCTAATATTGCGGCGTTCAATGTAGCCGCTTTTTCCGCGCTGTCTTGGTTCGTGGCTTGGCCGGAACCTACAAGAAACTCATCGTCATAATTGGCGTTTTTGATATTTTGAGTTATATCGTTTATCAGGCCGTCAAGTTTTTCCTTTTTTCCCGCAGTCTCCGCATCATCTTCAAACTCCGCGTCAAATGTTATATAAGCTGTGTTTATTGAACTTAGCAGCTTGTTTGAAGGGAATTTATAAGTTTCCGGTGAATAACCTTCTTCAAACATATACGAAATTTTGAACTGAAAATCGACTGCGTTTATTCGCAGTGGGGTCTAATACCCCGCCCTTTAGGGCGGTTCGAGTTGGTAACGCCAAATAAAAAATGGTAGTAGACCCCACAGTTAAATAATTTCCTTACAGAACGAACCACGTAAATAATGTCAACGCCTACAAGATACCTCGCGGCTTGCCGCGAGGTGGTTCATTTCGCAGTAGGGTTTAATACCCCGCCGCTTGCGGCGGGGAGGTTCATTATAGTGGTTCAAAAACTTCAGTTTTTGCAAGCCGCGCAAGCGATTGTAGGGGTTGCGAAGCAAGACACGGCGCCCCGTAGGGGCGGCGTGGCCGGAGCGCGAAAGCGCGTAGCCCCGAAAAGCGCGGTTTTTGCGCCGCTAAAGCGGCGTGAAAATGCGCCCAAAATGAAAAAAAGAGTCGCTCATATACTGTTGAAATCATGCCAAACCTTGAATCTTCCCGAAACCGGAATTGCTTTGAAAACGAACACTCCACTATACCAAACGCTTAATTTTCAATATAATAGTAAAAGTCTTGGAGGTTTTATGACAATATCAGAAATGTTCGCTCAAAGCGGCGCTCTTACTATGCTAGGTATGGGCGTGGTTTTTGGATTCCTTATCATTTTGACTATCGTAATTACTGTCGCGGGGCGGGTGATTCACGCTTTAAGATTGGATAATGATGTTCAGGCGGATAATGTTTCACAAAAAACCGCCGTAGCGGGCGGGATAGACGGCGCGGTTGTCGCGGCAATAACAGCGGCGGTTAATACCCGCCGCAGAGCATAAATTTTAAGTATTTTTTAATAGGAGATAATTTAATGGCAAAAATTAGGCTAAACGATTTGGTTTTAAGGGATGCCCATCAGTCCCTGATTGCGACACGTATGACAACGGCGGATATGGCGGGCGCTTTAGATATGCTCGATAAAATTGGATATTGGTCGCTGGAAGCATGGGGCGGAGCGACGTTTGACTCATGTATACGTTTTCTGAACGAAGACCCGTGGGAGCGTTTGCGTACCTTAAAGAAAGGGCTGCCGAACACTCCGATTATGATGTTGCTGCGCGGGCAAAACCTGCTTGGATACCGGCACTACGCGGATGACATTGTAGATAAGTTTGTCGAAAAGGCGGCGGAGAACGGGGTCGGCGTATTTCGTATTTTTGATGCCTGCAACGACCCGCGAAACCTTAAACGCGCCGCGGATGCCGCTAAAAAAACGGGCAAGCACGTACAAATGGCGATTTCTTACGCCACAACGCCCTATCATACTAAAGAAATTTACGCGGATCTTGCCAAAAAATACGCCGAATTCGGCGCGGATTCGATTTGCGTTAAAGATATGTCCGGTCTTCTTAAACCCTACGAAGCCTACGAACTAATAAAAGCCATGAAAGCTAAAACCGGCATTCCTATTGACATACACACACATTCTACCACAGGGCTTTCCGTAGCGACACTGTTAAAGGCCGCCGAGGCGGGGGCTGAACTGCTTGATACAACTATTTCTTCTATGTCTATGGGTACAAGCCACAGTCCTACGGAAACCGTTGTTGAAATGTTCAAAGGAACGGAGTACGATACCGGACTCGATACCAAGTCTCTGTTAAAAATCGCCGCTTATTTCCGCGAAATACGCAAAAAATACGCCAAATTTGAATCCAGCTTCCTTGGGGCGGACACGCGGATACTCGTATCACAAGTGCCGGGTGGTATGCTCTCCAACCTTGAAGGGCAGTTAAAAGAACAGGGCGCGCAGGACAAAATTGACGACGTGCTTAAAGAAATTGCCGTTGTGCAGAAAGACTGCGGTTATGTGCCACTGGTAACGCCCACAAGCCAGATTGTAGGGACGCAGGCGGTATTCAACGTGTTGTTCGGCAGGTACGCAAAGATTACTACCGAAACAGCCGATTTGGTTACAGGCCGCTATGGAGCGCTTCCCGCCGCGCCAAACCCGGATTTAGTTAAAAAAGCGCTTGAACAGAATAAATATGACGCCGTTTTAACGGCCCGTCCCGCGGACGATATTCCAAACGAGTTTGAAAAAATTGAAAAAGAGGCGAAAGTAGCCGGCGCGAATAATGTTGAGGACATACTCACATTTGCCATGTTCCCGCAGGTTGCGCCGAAATTCTTTAAGGAAAGGGCTTCCGGTCCCGTGTCCAGCAGCGCGTTTGCGGCGGCTTCCAAAGATCAGGCGGCAAAAGCGGCGAGCGGCGCGGGAAGCGCGGTGGAAACCGCATCGGCTTACATCGTAAATGTAAACGGCGCGGACTATCACGTTCAGGTGCGTCCCGAAGGGACGCTGGCGATAGCGCCCGCGGCTCCGGCGGCGGGCGCGGCGGCCTCATCTGCTCCCGCCGCCCCAACTCCTCAGGCGGTTCCGGCCCCGTCCGGCGGTACGGTGATTAACGCTCCGGTAGCGGGAACTTTGTTGAAGCACACGGTAGCGGAAGGAGCCTCCGTTGCGTCGGGCGATACAATCATCATCATCGAATCAATGAAAATGGAACTTGAAATAAAGGCGACCGCGTCAGGTAAAGTACATTTCCTTGTACCGGCCGGACAAGCGGTGCAGGCCCAACAGCCTTTGGCGCAGATTGGATAACGTAAATGCTTAGTTTCAAAAAAGACCCGGTTTGGGTAACAAAAATATGTTTTACAATACTGATAAGCGCTATGGCGGTGTCGTTGGCGCTTTCTTTTGCAACGCGGGTGAACGCCCAGTCTCCGGATGCCGCAAGCGGCGGCATAGTTGATGAAGTTATAATTGATGAGGTCATAATTGACGAAATCGTGAATGGCGGCGCTTATGGCGAGGCATCCTACCGTAATATGGACGGACTTATAAAAGGCACCGAAAACGGCGAAATCCCGTTGATTTCACTGTCGTCTTTTATACGGAACATTGCTGAAACAACCGGCATATACGCCTTCTTCAACGATGCTAGAAAGATGCTGACACCGGGCGGCGACACAACGGTGGTGTTTGGCTGGCAGGAACTGATAATGGTTATTGTCGGCTTTGTTATAGTATGGCTTGGGGCGGCTAAAAATTTTGAACCGTTGCTGCTCATACCGATTGGTTTCGGCACGATTTTTGTAAACGTGCCGTTTGCCGGTATGGGCGAAGGCCCGCACGGTTTCCTGCACATAATCTATGAAGCCGGCGTAGGCAATGAATTTTTCCCGCTGATTATCTTTATGGGCATAGGAGCGATGACGGACTTTGGCCCGCTCATCGCCAATCCAAAGACCGCGCTGTTAGGCGCCGCCGCCCAGTTCGGCGTGTTCGGCACAATGTTCGGCGTTACCGCGATGAACTTGATACCCGGCGTTGATTTTACACTGAAGGAAGCCTGCGCTATTGCCATCATCGGCGGCGCGGACGGGCCTACGACAATTTACATTTCCGCAAAACTCGCGCCTGAATTGCTTGCCACGGTCGCGGTCGCCGCTTACTCGTATATGGCGCTCGTGCCTATGATTCAGCCGCCTATCATGAGGGCGCTCACCACAAAAAGCGAAAGACTCATCAGAATGAAGCAGTTGCGCCACGTTTCCAAGACGGAAAAAATATTATTCCCGCTTATCGTATTTTCGCTGTCGATACTGCTGCTTCCGCCCGCCGCGCCGCTTATCGGCTGTATGATGTTTGGCAACTTTATCAGAGAATGCGGCATGGTAGAACGCCTTTCAAAAACCCTGCAAAACGAAATGATGAACATAGTTTCAATACTGCTTTCGCTTGGCGTAGGCAGTCAGATGACGCCGGAAAAATTCTTAAACCCGTCGTCTCTTTCGATAGTCGCGCTGGGATTGATAGCGTTCTGCGTCGCTACATCCGCCGGCCTTTTGGTAGCAAAGTTTATGAACCTGTTCCTGAAAGAAAAAATCAACCCGCTTATCGGTTCCGCCGGAGTTTCCGCGGTGCCGATGGCGGCCCGCGTATCCAACAAGGTTGGCCTTGAGTCGGATCCGGGCAACTTTTTGTTGATGCACGCCATGGGGCCAAACGTAGCCGGCGTTATAGGCACCGCTATCGCGGCGGGTGTTATGATAGCTTGTTATGGCGGTTAATTGAATTATGGAAGCTATACGCCTGATTGCATTGGATCTTGACGATACTTTGTTGAGAACGGATTTAAGCATTTCGTTCCGGACGCGAAAGGCGATAAAACGCTGTATCGCGGCGGGCATCAAAGTGGTTCTCGCTTCAGGACGCACATATAAATCAATGTCTCATTACGCAAAACTGTTATCCTTGCAAAAGGATAACAGTTGCCTGATATGCGGTAACGGCGCGTTAATACAGGAAACAGGTACCGGCAGAATAATTGACCAAGTTATTCTGCCGCCGAAACCTGCTCTTGCCGCTTTTGATATGGCCGACGCGGAAGGTTTTGCCGTCCAAATTCATGAAGACGATGTTGTTTATGTTTCGCGTATGAATGAATTTGCCATTTATGAAAAAAAACTTACAGGCGTAAATCAGACTATTCCTGATAATTTTAGAGAGATGATAACGAAAGACTGCCATAAACTTGTTATACCCGGCGACCCAATGTTACTGAGGCAGTTAGAGGTGATACTGCGGAATTTTGTCGGGGATGAGGTAACTATTTTTACAAGCAAACCATACTATCTTGAAATACTGCCGCCCGCCACCGATAAGGGAACGGCCCTTGCCAAAGTCGCGGCGCGGCTGGGGATAGAGCGTGGGGCGGTGATGGCGGCGGGCGACTCGATGAACGACGAGGCCATGATACGCTGGGCCGGTTTAGGAATTGCCATGTGCAACGGCGACGAGCGAATAAAAAAGGCCGCCCAGCTTATTACCGGAACTTCAAATGATGAAGACGGACTTGCCCGCGTGATTGAACAATATGTGCTGAAAGGCTCTCAGGCCGGAATATAGCCCCCCCCCCCCCCGGCGCGGTTTACGGCCATTTAAGATTTGCGGCCCGACTTTCGCTTGACTTGCGTAACATGAGTTATATAGAACTGTTTGGGAATTTCAGTTTCCGTAAGCCGCATGGCTTGGCCGGCTTCCGCTTGAAAGACTTGGGCGGGGCTGTAGCGTGTGGTCGGCAATTTGCCGCGGCAAATTGCCGCGAATTCCCCCCTCCCCCCCACTGAATAGTTACAACAAGTTTAGCACATTACCTATAAATCATTTAAAACCTTGAATTTTCCCGAAACCGGAATTGTTGCCAACCGGCGGCGGGGTTGAAATAGGGGAAGTGAAAGCCGATAATAAGTGGAGGAAATATAGACTGTTGTTAAAAAAATCGAACGGGGAAATAAAACAGGGACAAACAAGCGCCATACCTTTGTGGATAGGTTTTGTAGCGTTCCGGTATATACGAAAAAAAGACGGACGTTCCAAGGCAAGCTCGGTGTTGCCGGCGCTTGGAATCGCGGTAGGCGTGCTGGCGCTGACCGTTATAATCGCCGTGATGAACGGCTTTCAACTTGGGTTTATCGAAGCGATACTCGAAGTCTCGTCCTATCATATCAGGATAGATTCATTTCCGGCAGACAAACTCGATACACTAGAAAGAATAAAGCAAGTAGACGGCGTTTCCTCGGCGGTGCCGTTCCGTGAAATCAAAGGGATACTCCGGCGCGACGTCGTAGGCAGGATGGGCCGGCCCGTTCTCGGAGTGCTGCGGGCGCTGCCTGCCGATGCCCTTTTAAAAGATAAAGGCATGGCCTCAAAAATCAGCATTGAGCAAGGAAACTTCAACCTTGCGGATAAAAGCACGATACTGCTGGGGGCCGAAACCGCGGCGCGTCTTTCCGCTAATCTTGGCGATAAAATAGAATTTATTTCTATCGCGAATATTCTGCCGTCCGTTACAGCGGATGTCTCCCCGGATGCCGCATTAGACGATAACGAAGATAACGTGTTTACCGTAGCCGGAATTTTTCGCACCGGTTTTTATGAATACGATGCTGACTGGGCCTTTGTAAATATTGACGCCGCCGCGCTTTATTCGGATGCCGGTACTTTTACACTCGGCATAAAATTAAAAGACCGATGGAATCTGGATGCGCCGCTTGACCAAATAAACGGGATTATAGCGAAATCCGGCTTATCCGAAAATGAAAAACCGCGTGTATCCACATGGCGCGATTACAATAAAGCGTTTTTCGGCGCGCTTAGGACTGAAAAATTGATGATGTTTGTGCTTGTAGGCTTGATTTTTATTGTCGTAGCGCTGAATATATTTCAAGGGCAGCGCAGAATAGTGCTGGAAAAGCGAAACGAGATAGGCCTGTTGCGCTCTGTCGGCGCAAGCGAACTTGATATTAGATGCGTATTCGCGCTTAACGGCGTTATACTTGGCTTCGCCGGAGCGCTTGCCGGAATGATACCGGCGCTTTTAATAGCGACACATATTAAACAATTTTTTACGCTTTTAGAATCATGCGTAAATTTTGTTTTGAACATACTGTCTAATATTACCGGAAACAACGACGAATACTTTTCAGTGTTTTCTCCGGCGATTTTTTATATTAAAGAAATTCCATCGCGTGTGATACCGGGCGAGATTGCGCTGATATTCTTATTCGGGTTTTTATCGGCGGCTTTGGCCGCTTGGGCTGCCTCTAAAAAAGCCTTAAGCGTTAAACCGGCGGAAGTTCTGCGTTATGAGTAGTAAAACATGGGAAAAATAATCGTAAAAGCGCGTTCACTGATTAAAGATTACAGTTCGTCTGCGGAAACTCTGCATATATTACGCGGTTTAAGCTTTGATATTGAAGAAGGAACAAGCGTTTCTATCACCGGCAGCAGCGGGAGCGGAAAAAGCACCCTGTTAAACATTTTGGGCGGACTTGACCGCGCCGACTCTGGCGAAGTAATGGTTGATGACAATCGTGTTGACAAACTGGCGGAAAAACAATTAACACGCTACAGGCGTGTAAGCGTGGGCTTTATTTTTCAATTTCATTATTTGTTAAATGATTTTACCGCGCTGGAAAACGTAATGTTGCCGGCCTATATTGCCGGAATGTCAAAAAAGACGGCGCTGGAAAAAGCGCGGCTTCTGCTTGCCGACGTAAACATGGAAGCGCGGGCGAATCACTTGCCGCAGCAGCTTTCCGGCGGCGAGCGCCAGCGCGTGGCGGTGGCGCGTTCAATGATAAACGACCCCGCCGTGATACTCGCCGATGAACCGACGGGAAATCTTGATATAGAAAACACCGCCATTGTAACAAGCCTGCTTTACGAATCGGCGGAAAAACGAGGTAAAACACTCATTGTAGTAACGCACGACAAAGACGTGGCTGAACGCGCCTCGCGCCGTTACATTCTGGCGGACGGTGTTCTTCTGGAGCAGGGAAATTAAGCCGCTGTTTTTTATAGCGTTCCGTTATTTGCTGGGACGCGGTAGCGGGAATCGCTATCTGCTGGGAGCGGCTGCCGGCATCGCTTTGAGTTTGATACCTATCATGGTTACGCTGATAGTCGCGGACGGCATGATACGGGGCATTACCGACCGGTTTTTGGAATTAGGAACAGGACACCTACAAGTTTGGCCCCGCGCTCCCGTCCAAGACGTATCAACGGCGCTGGATGCCGCCGCCTCGCTGCTTTCCTCCCCGCCGGTTTCATCCCGCGCCGATTGGGCCGGCATTAAAGGTGTTTGGCGCGAGATAGACGGTATAGGTGTTATTCTTTCTACCGCGGGGAAAACAGGAGCATCTATCCGCGCTGTTGACACATCGTTTTGGCAGGATGAAGGCAGCCGGCGCTATCTTACCGTAAAAGACGGTGAAGGTTTTATAGACGCGGATAACGAAATATTGCTGGGCGAAGATATAGCCCGCGAAACCGGAGCAAAGGTCGGCGGCCCGCTGCGTTTAATGACGCTTCGCGTGAACGACGACGGTTCTGTGATACCGCGTACCACACTATTCACGGTAAAAGGCATAGTCTCGTCTGGCTACCACGAATTGGACGCGATGTGGTGCGTCATATCTTACGACGCGGGCAAGCGTATTTTGAGCGGCGAGATTTCGCAAAATTTCCTTGTTGTAAAAATAACCGAACCTTACGACGCGGTGGAGAACGCGGCCTACGATATTTCCGGCAGGCTGGGCGGCGTGTTTTCCGTGTATACTTGGCGCGAATTGCAGCGGGCGCAGTACAGCGCATACGAGTCTACACGGCAGATGCTTATTTTTATAATGGCGCTCATTGTGCTTGTGGCCGCCGTCAATGTATCCGCCGCGGTATCAATGCTGGTAATTGAGCGGCAACGTGATATTGCGGTGTTAAAATCCGCCGGTACAAGCGCCGCCGAAACAAGTCTTATATTTCTTTGGTGCGGCTTTTTAACAGGTATTGCCGGAGCGGTGCCGGGAATAGCCTTTGGGCTTTTGATTGGATGTTCTATCAACAGCATAATTCATGCTTTAGAATCGGCCCTTAGTTTTGTAAGCGCTCTGTTGAACGGCGAGGCTGTAAAAATTCTTGATCCGGGTTTCTATCTGCAAGATATACCGGTAATCGTTGACTGGAAAACCGTCGCGCTTATAGGCGGTTTAACCGTTATATGCTCCGTTGTTTCATCCGTGTTTTGCGCCGGCCGCGCCGGAAAAAGCCGCCCCCTCGAACTGCTTCGTAAATTCTAACCTTTTTTCTATGAATGAGAGCGGAAAACCCCGCTGGCAGATGGCCGGCGGACTGGCGGGAATAGGGGTTTACGGGTATAATGAGTCATGGGTTTAGATTTAATAAAACAGGCGCATAAGAAAGCCGCGGGACGGGATGAAGAACTTACGCGGACGGCGCGTGAAATCATAAACAATGTCCGCGCCCGCGGCGAGAAAGCGCTGCTTGATTACACGGAACAATTTGATAAGGCGCGTTTAGGAACCGTGCGGGTGGACAGGGAAACCGTTCTGGAAGCGTACGACAAAACCCCCGCGCAGACGGTTGAGGCATTGAAATACGCGCATAGACGAATAAAAAACTT